>JAQWYY010000191.1 GCA_029253705.1 Luminiphilus sp.
AATGGTGTGGATCAGTGGGTGCCCGAGGTTGCGGCACTGAAAGAATGTTTGCGTTTCTTACCCCAGTGGCGTTTTGACGATGTCATGGTCAGTTACGCTGTTTCCAATGGCGGCGTTGGACCGCATTTTGATCGGTACGATGTTTTTTTAGTTCAGGGCAGCGGACGCAGAAAATGGAGGCTCGGGGATTGGTGTGATGAAACCACCCCTCGAATCAATCATGAAGACCTCAATTTGTTGCAGAACTTCGATACCTCTGAAGAGTATGTGTTGGAGGCTGGAGATGTGCTTTATGTTCCTCCGGGTCTGGCGCATTGGGGGATCGCTGAAACACCCTGCATGACCTATTCACTCGGGTTTCGAGCTCCAACCGTTGCGGCACTGCTGGCTCGTTGGACCGACAAAGTACTAGAACGGTTAGACTCCAACCTGTTGCTGGAGGATCGCGCTTCTGTGGTCAATCCACCCGCGCCGGGAGAAATTACTAACGCGCACTGGGACAATGCCAGGGAAGCGATACAAAACACCCTCAATGCGTTAGATGACGGCTCATGGCTTGGTGAGATTGTCACCGAGCACGGCGAGTGCGCCCCTCCTCCGCCTGAGGGCGCAGGAACACTATGCCTACACACAGGCGCACGGGTTGCATGGCATGCTATCGACGGGCAGTGTTGCGTTTACGCGAATGGGGAGATGCTGTGTGTCCCCAGCTCTGCACAGCCCATTCTTGAACGAATTTGTGGTGGTGACCGACTAACCCCAGTTGAAATGCATTCGGTAGACCCGGAATTTTTGAATTTTTTAGCCATGAGCGGCGTGCTTGTGGCAGCAAATTAAAGGTTAAAAGAATCCCGAGGCTAATGTACCAAACCGAATACACCAGAAAGGTTTTGCACCAAACACGCGAGATAAGCCCAACGCCCTTGAGGTGCCGGGCGTGTTAGCTGAAAGCTCTAAGAATTTATTAGGCATAATGACGTCGGCATGCCGATCAATCGATATCGCCAGCCCAAATCTCGAGCCCGCGCTGTTCGACAAGGACGAGGTTGTTTCGGCAATAGTGGCGTTGGTTCATAACTGCAGGTACCCGCGGGTTAGACTGCTTATTGCCAGCGACAATCCAATCAACCTAGAGCGACATCGGCTTGTCGCATTGACGCGACGTCTAACCTCCGCGGTTTCACTGCGTGTTTTATCGAGCCACCCTGAGTGGGCTCACCAAACCATCGTGATTGGAGATCAGCGGCAGGTATTGCTTCTCATGCAAGGCCAACTGCAGCAAAAAATACTCGATAGTCCCCACAGCGTCACCCGCTGGGCTGATATGTTTGATCGTCTTTGGCAGGCGAGTGAACAAAGTTTGGAGCTAAAAACTCATTATTAAGGTTACTCGGGGCTGCACAGAGGCCAGTGGCAACCCTGAGGATAGTGAAGTCCTTAAACCACTTTTCTTTAGACGATGATTCCGACCAGATTACCCTGAAAAACAGGCTCATAAATCTTCAAGGAATCGCACCCCCCGCCCAAATGAACGCCGGTTCCAAGATCGAAGGCCATATTATGCCAGGGGCAAGTAATAACCCCTTCTTTGATGGATCCTTTTTCCAGTGGGAATTCGCGGTGGGGGCAACGGCTTTGAACCACACAAACTTCGCCACCCTCCTGAATCATGAGCACCTCAAGTTGATCAACTCTAATTGTTTTGCGGTATCCGTCGTACAGATTGATGAGCCGGTCTAAACGTAAAAATGCCATAGGCAAAGAGTACGCTGGATGATCACTCGAGGGTAGAGGCAATCGGCTTCAAAAAAAGGCGGTGATTGATGCTCATAGCCGCTCGCCTGGGCAGCAACGCAATCTCTAAACAAACCACGAAGGAGGCTCACTGCCAGCGAGAGAATTTTTATTGGATCGAGTCAATTAGCCCTTGGAGCAGACTGAAGATAATCTTCCACGGCGGCGGCTGGGAACGGCCCAAAATGCCCAGGATGCCAATACTGAATTTCCTCCAGCGCCATGATCTCGGCAATTCTGCGTCGATTTTCTTCTAAGTCACACATAAAAAAGTGCGTGGCTGGCACCTCAGGTCGCAAAACACCTCCCCGTATTAAATCACCCACAAAGGCATGGGAACCAATAGTAATAACCATCGACCCGGGCGTATGGCCTGAGTGCGGGATGAGTTTTCCAGTTATTCCAAACTCGGCAAGATCGACCGTGCCACTAGTTGCACTAATCCCTCGATCAAGCTGGAAAGCTGGATACTGTTTGCCCTTGAGGGTCATGTGCAGCAGCTTGGCAGTTATTGATGTGGGGCACAGATCAACATCCCCAGCAGCTTCTATCATAGGTTTATCACCCGCTCCACCAATGATTTGAATCCCGTAGCGCTCTTGGAAAAAAGCAGCTGTGCCCGCATGATCAATGTGGCCGTGGGTCAAGACCGCAAAATCGATTGTTGCGGGGTCGATACCTGATCCCCGCATAAGAGCCTCATAGCGCTCTTCATCGCCGGGATTCCCAGCGTCGATCATGAGGCGGTGACCATTTTCTTCTACGACGTAGACGTTTGCCGAGGCCACGTCAAACCGTACAATGCGGCGGTCGCTCGAATCTTCGATGACTACCGCCCTGTCCCCTGAACACCCTAGGAGGAGCGTGGCAAGCAGCACAACAGGAAGTTGCTTTAAAGCATTCACCGTTAACATTTTTTGACTTCCTTATTTCATTAGTTTGGCTTGTGGCTAAACAGGTGCGGATAGGAGGAAGCTTTCCCACGCAACCTACAGCGTCCAAGTTGCCAAAGGGTAATTGGTCACTTGTGGTCGCCGTTCGCCAAGCGCGCCGACCGTCATGAACGCTGGCTGATGCGCATCACTTCCATGGCCGCGGCAAGGGGCGTTATCACAGAATTACGCACCTGTTGCTCAAGGTCCGGCAAAGCTGCTCGAACACCAGAGTGACGGCTTAACCCCATTCTTAGCAGTTCATCAACCAGTTGTTGCATCCATGCTAAGTTTTGATGTGATCGTTTTTGCTCGATGCCTTGATGTCCTTCAGCTTGCGCACGAAACTCCTTTATCAGAGCCCAAATATCATCCACACCTTCATTGTTGAGAGCGGAGCAGCTCAATACTTTAGGTTGCCAGCTGGTTGGATGTTTAAGCAACGACATGGCGCTCGCATAATGCTGGCGCGTCATCCGTGCAATCGCAGCGCTGTCGCCGTCAGCCTTATTAATGACGATCGTATCCGCAAGTTCGAGAATGCCTTTTTTGATGCCCTGCAATTCATCACCACCACCGGGAAGCATCAATAATAGAAAAAAATCGACCATGCCAGCCACTTGGTGCTCCGACTGGCCTACACCAACGGTCTCCACAATGATGACGTCGTAACCTGCGGCTTCACACAGCAACATCGACTCTCGTGTTTTTAGTGCCACCCCACCTAAAGCGCTACCGGCTGGCGAAGGCCTGATGTAGGCATTGTCCTCTCGTGACAAGGCTTCCATCCGGGTTTTGTCTCCCAATATTGATCCACCAGCGAGAGGCGAGCTTGGGTCCACGGCTAACACCGCAACACGATGTCCTTGGCGCACAAGATGAAGGCCAAAGGCTTCGATGAAGGTCGATTTTCCCACCCCCGGCACACCGGTAATGCCAATTCGGATGCTATTGCCCGTGTGAGCTAGCAGTGCATTCAACAAGCGCTGGCTCGCTTCACGATCGTCCTCGCGCTGACTTTCGACCAGCGTTATGGCCTTTGCTAGAGCCCTGCGCTGTCCCGCAAGGATGCCAGCAACATCAATCCCTTCTGGCTTTGATGTCATCCGGGTTTTTGCGCGTTAACAGCGTCGAGAACCGCTCTGGCGGCTTCCGGTATCGGCGTTCCCGGGCCAAAAATGAGCTCGACACCATGTTCCCTGAGAAAACCGTAATCCTGCTGCGGTATGACGCCGCCAGCAATAACAACAATATCCTCAGCCCCTTGCGCGCGTAGGGCTTCAATAAGCTGAGGAACGAGCGTTTTATGCCCTGCAGCAAGACTTGAGGCCCCTACCGCATGCACATCATTTTCAATGGCCTGCCGGGCGACCTCTTCCGGAGTCGCAAACATGGGGGATAAATCTACGTCAAAACCAACATCGGCAAACGCCGTGGCTATAACTTTTGCGCCCCGATCATGGCCGTCTTGGCCCATTTTTGCGACTAACATTCTAGGTCGACGCCCGTGCTGCTCAATAAAGCTGTCGATGTCTGAAATAATGGCTCTCCAGTCGCTGTCATCAGCGTATGCTGCCCCATAAACACCTGAAACGGTTTGGGCTTGCGCGACAAAGCGTCCGTATACCGCTTCTAGTGCGTCTGATATTTCTCCTACAGTGGCTCGACGGCGCGTTGCCTCGATTGCGAGCTCTAACAAATTACCTTCCCCCGACTTGGCGGCCTCCGTCAAGGCCTCAAGGGACGCCATTACCTTCGCGTCATCTCGAGACGCTTTAATTGCGGCAAGACGACTTAGCTGAGCATCACGCACCTGTCCATCATCAATTTCGAGGACATCGATTTCGTCCTTGGCGTCATTTTGATACTTGTTCACGCCAACAATGACGTCCTCACCTCGATCAATCCGGGCCTGCTTACTTGCCGCGGCCTCTTCAATACGCAGCTTGGGAACACCGCTTTCAATGGCTTTTGCCATGCCGCCCAATTCGTCGATTTCCGCGATTAGCGCTCTACCCTTGTCCGCCATCTCTGCAGTGAGCGCTTCCATCATGTAGGAGCCTCCCCAGGGGTCGACGACCTGCCCTATTCCAGTTTCCTCCTGCAGTATTAGCTGCGTGTTGCGCGCAATTCGAGCTGCAAACTCTGAGGGCAACGCTATAGCCTCATCGAGGGCGTTTGTGTGCAGTGACTGGGTGCCCCCAAAAACTGCCGCCATGGCCTCAACAGTCGTTCTGACAATGTTGTTGTAAGGATCTTGCTCTGTCAGTGACCAGCCCGAGGTCTGGCTATGGGTTCGCAACATTGAGCTCTTGGGGTTTTTAGGTTCAAACTCCGCGACGATCTCTGCCCAAAGCAAGCGAGCAGCTCGCATCTTGGCGATCTCCATGTAGAAATCCATACCTACGCCCCAGAAAAACGACAGGCGTGGGGCAAAGTCATCGATGTTTAGCCCGGCCGCCAGAGCGGTTCGAATATATTCTTTGCCATCAGCCAAGGTGTAGGCCATCTCAAGCGCTGCATTCGCCCCTGCTTCCTGCATGTGATAGCCAGAAATTGAAATTGTGTTGAATCGGGGCATGCTGCGTGAACAGTGGGCAATGATGTCGCCAATGATTCGCATGCTGGGCGCTGGAGGATAAATGTAGGTGTTTCGAACCATAAACTCTTTAAGTATGTCATTTTGGATAGTTCCCGAGAGTTGGTCCTGAGGGACTCCCTGCTCTTCAGCAGCGACCACGTATCCTGCCAATACCGGCAGGACAGCGCCGTTCATGGTCATGGAAACCGAGACTTGATCTAGGGGAATGCCATCAAAAAGAATTTTCATGTCCTCAACAGAATCGACAGCCACGCCAGCCTTACCCACATCACCCGATACCCGAGGATGATCAGAGTCATAGCCACGGTGAGTTGCCAAATCAAAAGCGACTGACACACCCTGACCGCCGCCCGCCAGTGCGCGACGGTAAAAGGCATTGGATTCCTCTGCCGTAGAAAAACCCGCGTATTGCCTAATTGTCCATCGTCGTCCTGCATACATAGTCGCCATCGGACCACGAATATAAGGAGAGATGCCCGGCAGGGTATCGGTAAGGGGCAGACCCTCTAGGTCTGCTGCGGTGTACAAAGTTTTTAGTGGAATTCCCTCGGGCGTGTGCCAGGTGAAATCATCTGGACCCAGTCCCTTGCTTTGTTTCGTAACAAGCTCCGACCAATTCTCGAGATTCGCTTTTTCAGGATCGTAAATTTTACTCATGCCTGATCCCCTACTGAATCACCACCGGGTTGGCTGAGCTCAATAAGTACACCGTCACAGCTCTTTGGATGGATGAAGATAACCCTTGCACCGTGTGCTCCCGGTGATGGTTCATCGCTAAGAAACTGGTACCCTTTTTCACTGAGCCGAGCTACGTCCGCGTCAATATCATCAGATCTAAAGCAAAGGTGGTGAATACCTCCACCTCGCTTTTCCAAGTATTTAGCAATTGGCCCCGCCCCATTTAATGGGTGTACCAACTCAATATGCGTGGGCGGCAAGCTAAAAAAAGCCGTCTTAGTTTGCGCCGCTACAACGTCATCAGTGCCGTCAAAGTTGAGGCCAAAATCCCCCATAAAACGCTCAATTGCAGCATTTAGATCCGGGACAGCAATAGCGATATGATCAAGACTGGTAATCAAAGCAGCACTCCAATTCAAAGAAACATTTTCATGAGCTCGCGGGTGTGCATCTTCCGACGCTCCGCAACAACATTTTCGGGCTCGATCTCGACTTTCTCGTCAGGTGTCACCTTAAACAGAGGCTGACCTTTGCTAATAATGACGCCGTCGCCCTCGATCAGGACCTCATCAACAACCCCGGCGAAGGGGGCGTAAACTTTGTTGAACATCTTCATAACTTCTACAATGTAGACAGGCTCGCCGGCTTCAAAATGATCCCCAGCTTGCACATAAAGCGGGGCATCAGGGGCTTCGCGGCCGTAAAACATGCCGCCACTGACGGCAACAATTTCATTAGACTTTGCGACTGGCGGAGGAGCAAGTACCTTCGCCATTGTGGCTTGGTGTGTTTCATCCAAAAGACGATCTGGAATGGCAATGCTTAGGTCTGGGCTCACACCTAGCTCATAAAAACCGGTAAACCGCGCCATGGCTGGAAGCAGCTCTAATATTTCCATACCCGCTTGGAAACCACGATGCGCCGCGACAATAGCAGCCCATTCGTCAGCACTCTTTCCGTCGCATTCCGAGGCGGTCAGCAGTCTGGTTAAATCGTCCCAATTCTCCACCCCAAGCTGTTGACCTAAATCGCGATAAAAATCTTCAGCTTCAGCCAAGGTTTTGTGGTCATGATCCCAAATAACATGAGCGGCGGCGGCTCCTTCAGACCAGTCCATTTTCAAAAAGTGGTAGGTGTCCGATAAGAGGTCGATCGGATTTTCCGCCCAGCTAATATGATCACCGTCCCGCTGAAAAGCGCCCCCGTTAACGCTGAGCCAGCCTGACAACAGGTGCGGGGAGTCTAGAAGGAGTTTAATTGGACGCAATAATAGGGATTGTTTGCTCTGCAGTACGTCTTGCAACGCAGCCTGATGCTCGGGGGCTGCTTCGCCGATTCGTTGTCTGGACAACAACGTCCAAGCTGCTTCGATATCAACGCGCTGCGCCTCCTTTGCCAACTCACCAACCGCCGTAAGGTACGGCACAATAAATTTTGTGGTCGGACGAGCGTTAATTTCATTCCCTAGAAACCAGTTAACCAAACCATAATGAAAACTGAGGTTCGTATTGAGCTCCGGCCCTCGCATCGTTGTCTGGCGCAGGACCTCAGCCATATTTTGGTAGCAGGAGTTTCGGTTTTCCCCAACCGTCAACAACAGAGCAATATTGGAGTCGTAAGCCCCCGCCAAGGTGTAATCCATGAACACGTCGGTGTCAGGATTGTGCAGGCTGATTCCTTGATCATCGCGAATCTCTCCATCAATGGCATCTGACCAATGCTGAATTTGACCGCCCGCACTGGGCTGGAGTGCATCGTTCGTGGCGTTGAGTCGCGCCTCTACGCTATCAGCATATCGGGCGATCCGGGTTGGTTTAGGTAATTCGGAACCGTGAGCGGCGAGGAGAACCATGGCCTCAACTAGGGAGTTGACCACGAAGGCATCGTCAGGATCATCTGGATTCTCAAATCGCATGGCGTAGCAGAGTTCACTTACTCGGTGCTCAACTTGAATGCGGGTATTCATCTCCATGAAAAAATGCCGATCCCGATCCACGATGCATTCAAACGTTGAAACCGAGTCTAAACCAACCGCTGAGCCAAAAAGCGCCGCTTCAGCCTCCATGGTATCGAGGGTTTCAAGATCCTGCCTTAAGACTGCCGTCGCCTCCGTTTGATGAGCACGCTCAGCGGCATCCGCTGCATGAATTAGGCTCTCTCGGGTTACCGACACTTCCAGCAATTTTTGCTCGTGCATTTGTAGTGAGCAGTCTCTGCCGCCCAAGGTTATGCACCAATCTCCATTACCGATGACCTGAATTTCCTGATGCCGTGTTGTCTCAATATTGAGCTCAACCAAAACGTTTTTGTTGTCACCAACTCCAGTTGTTTTAACTTCGGCGAGAATTTCCCGAACCAGCTCTGGTGTTCGTTCTGCATCACCTAGAGCCACGATTCTTTGGCCCTTACCACCACCGCCACCGATCGCCTTGAGGCGAACTCGATTTTTAGGGTATTGCGCATTAATTTGGCGCACCGAGTCAGTGAGTGTCTCTGACAGCTCTTCAACGGTGTAAAGGTCAACGCCCTTTTTATAACCTGCGGTAAGAATGACATCCGCAAGCGTTTCTAGCGCCTCAGTATCGAAGGCCGACGCCGGAACGTTAAGGTCTTCAGCTAGCACTAACGCTTGCAGAGCTTCTTTGTCGGGATGCTTTTTCAGCAAGGTGAGCGCTGTACCATTGTCAATGCCGGGCGTAACTGAGACCCCAGCCTTCAGCGCCGTTCTCTTGGCCTCATCTTTCAAGCCGGCGTCATGAACGGTTCTGGAACAGGGGCCGATAAAGTTAAGGCCGGCATCTTCCATTGCTGCGACCATTGTTTCATCTTCCGCCATGAAGCCGTAGCCAGCGAATACAGCGTTGTAGTCACCAGTCTTTGCGATGGCAATAATGTCAGCAATACGCTGCAGCCGCTCCTCTTTGCTGGCGCCGGTGTAATCCGGAACACGATGTATACGGCTGGAATCCGTGAGCACTCGGAGTTCCGGAGCAAGGGCTCTCGGATACACAATTGAATCCTTTTCTGACAACAATATACCAAAATGGTGAATACCCATTTCAGAAAAAACGTCAATGGCTTCCTTCCGAATAGGACCTCGGCAAATAATCAGCGGACGCATACCGCTGCAATCGAAACGCCGAATCCACGCGGAATCGCTGTTCCCCAATTGCCGATCTTGGTGAACCAATGGGTTGCTGAGATAGTGTTCGTTGGACACGCTTAAGCTTCCTGTACGGTTATCAATGGAACTCACGTTGCACATCTTGCAGCGCTGAGGGCTCGTAATGCCGTAGGCAGAAACTTAAATGGGCGGTAAGTACCTGCCTGAGATCTTCGGGCATAACGATTTGCGAGACTGAGCCCAGGCTTAGTGCCTCTTCCGGATTCATGATTTCCCGCTCATAACGTAGCGCTAACTCAGCTTCTTCGGCACGGACCCATGAATCGACCAAATCCTGGGCAGACGCCTGTGCTTCTTCATCGCTGAGCCCCTGTTGGCTTTGGGCGCTTTTTTCAGCCTTCATGCGAGCTGCTGCCTCACCACGAATTTTCCGAAGCTCCTCTTTGTACACATACTCGACACCAGCAGGTCCCATAACGGCGACTCGAGTTGTCGGTAAAGCAACGACAAAATCCGCCCCTGTTGGATAGTTATTGTAAGACGCGTAAGCCCCACCAAAGGCATTGCGAACCAAAACTAGGAACCGAGGCGTTCGCAAATCAACGATCGCATCTAGCATCGCTCGCCCAGCCTGAACAATGCCACGATGCTCCTGTTCACGCCCCGGCAGAAAACCTGTTGTGTCCTCTAAAAACATCACAGGAATATTGTAAAGGTTGCAAAATCGAATAAATCGCGCGTTTTTGTAAGCGGCATCTATATCAATTTGCCCCGAGGCGACCGCTGAGTTATTGGCCACAAAACCGACCACGTTCCCAGCCATCCGCCCAAATGCTGTAATCGTATTTCGGGCACGTTTAGCCTGTACCTCGAGGAAGTCACCGTGATCACAGAGCTGTTGGATCAAAATAGTAATGTCGACCGGCGTGTTGAAACCGGTTGGTGAGTTAAATGCCTTGCGCAGCAAAATATCGATATCAACAGTAGAACGTGCTGCCGGGTCAGTTGTGGGTTTAAATTGAGGGGCTGTAGCACTTGAGTCAGGAATGTATTTTAAAATCTCCCGAACTTTTTGCAGTGCCGACACCTCATCGTCCACAACAAAATCAGTCACACCTGTTTGACTGTGAACATTTGGCCCGCCTAACTCCTCTGGGGTAATGTCCTCACCAAGCACAGATTTAACGACTCCCGGACCGGTTAACCCAAAAAACGTATCTCTGGGTTGAATAAGAAAACTTCCCTGACGCGGCAGATAGCTGCCTCCCCCGGCGTTAAAACCAAACATACACATTATGCTGGGAACGACCCCACTAACCTTTCTCAGTGCCGTAAAAGCATCAGCATACCCATCGAGCCCCCCAACCCCTGCAGGAATGTAGGCTCCGGCGGAGTCATTGAGGCCAACCAAGGGGACACCGCGCTTGGCAGCCAACTCAAAGAGCTTAGCCAATTTTTTCCCGTTAGTTGCATCCATGGAGCCAGCACGCACGGTGAAATCATGACCGTAAATGGCAACATCACGACCATCAATCTGAATAATCGCAGTAACCAGCGAGGCCCCATCAAGATTTGGCCCCCAGTTTTGATAGAGAACTTGTGGCGCAGAGTCGGATAAATACTGGACCCGCTCCCACACGGTCATTCGATTCTTCAAATGCTGACGCTGGATGCTGCGTTGCCCAGCAGCCTCGTAAGGTCGCCTTTGAAGCTCCTTCCCCCGGTCAAGTGTTTGCTCGTAGCGCTCGACACGGGCGGCTTTAACCGGTTCACTGCGCCGCAGTGGATTGGTGAGTGTTGCGTGGGGTATCTCTGTGGCCCCACCGTCTTTAAGGTTCTCCCGCTTGCCTTTATCGGTCATGGAAACTCATATCCTGATGGTTTGTGGGCGCGGCTAAGCTACAGTGGGAACCCAGAGGGTACCCGATACGCACTGCTCTGAAAGCGCGGGCTCGTAACTTACGTTTAAGAGCAGTATTGTGTCAATTTGTTGGGAAACGGTCATCAAAATCCTTGAAAATTCATAGTACACATTGCCATCCGATACCTTATTCGGATGATGTAACCGTCTGGAGTCGCCGTTTTGCCGACTTAGATGGCTTTGCCATGCTCGACAGTCGTAAACGAGACACCGACAGTGGTCGTTACGACATCGTCACCGCGCTGCCAGATCGATACTTTGACGTCACTGATTTTGGCGGCAGTGCAGCACAATGGATGGACGCCATCGAAGCAGACCTCGACGCAAGCCCTAACTGTACCTCCCGTATTGCAATTGGCTTTATTGATTTCGAAACAGCCTCCATCGGGGCGCTTGGGGTATCGGGTGAGTCCCTCAAACCGGCTACCGCCGGAGTATACTCTTGGTACGTGTTGCAGGATCATTCTGAGCAGCGCGCTTGGCTGGTCAAAGATCCAGGCCTTTCAGCAAAAATTGACGCCGCTATAGCTGAAAGACTTCAGATAAATGCCGAAGAAATAAATACAAAATACAAGATAAATCATAGATTTATGCCTGACATATCGCGTGAAATATACGAGGATATGGTGTGCGCCGTCAGGACCCTAATTGCAGCAGGTGATTGCTATCAGGCCAACATTGCCCAGCGTTTTCAGTGCGGCTACAGTGGTTCAGAATATGGGATTTACGAAAAATTGAGGGATGTTGCACCCGGGGACTACGCTGCCTTTCTCAAACTGGGGACAGACCACGCGGTGATCTCACAGTCACCCGAGCGATTTTTAAGCGTTGATGCAGGCTATATACGCTCCCAGCCCATAAAAGGCACTCGTCCCCGTTTCTCAGATCCAACGCAAGATGCGGCCTCCGCTCACGCGCTATTAAGCTCCGTTAAAGATCGTGCCGAAAACATAATGATCGTAGATTTGCTGCGTAATGATTTGGGCAAAATCTGCCAAACAGGAACAGTTAAGGTCACTGAATTGTGCGAGCTCTACAGCTACGACAATGTCCACCATCTAGTGAGTCGAATAGAGGGCAGACTTGAAAAAGGAGTTCGGCCGGGGGCAGCATTAATCGCAGCCTCCCCCGGAGGCTCTATTACTGGTGCTCCCAAGAAGCGGTCAGTAGAGATCATAAAATCTCTCGAACAGCACCCCAGAGGCGTTTATTGCGGGAGTGTCTTTGCCATGACCGCTGATGGGTGGTTGGAATCAAGTATTGCGATTAGAACCCTAGAGGCCATTGATGGTGTGCTGTACTGCTGGGGCGGTGGTGGAATCACTTGGGACTCAGTACCCGAGGAGGAGTACGCTGAAACCTTAGCCAAGGTTTCAAGCTTCATGCGCGCTTTAGACACTCAATAGGTTGGCAGTTCAATGTGACTGTACAACGCTTCTCGTTCGACCGGGTTCGACCTAGAGAGAGCTTCCACCACGATATCCCGTGTTAAGTGAGGGGCCAAGGCTAAAATGAAGTCGTACATATACCCCCGCAAAAATGAGCCCTTGCGGAAAGCCAAGCTGGTCACGCTGCTGGCAAAAAGATGATCGACGTTGAGTTTCACCAGGTCATCATCGAGGGTTTCATCATGGGCAAGACCCGCAATGATACCGATCCCCAACCCAAGTCTTACGTAGGTCTTAATAACATCTGAGTCAACTGCCGTAAAAACAACCCGCGGTACTAGGCCTCGACTTTTAAATGCATCATCAAGCTTAGATCGGCCTGTAAAGCCAAAGGTGTAGGTGACTATCGGGTGTTCTGCCACTGCCTCCAGCGTCAAACGCTCCACTTGTGTCAGCGGATGCCCCTTCGGCACCACTATACAACGATTCCAGCGATAACAAGGAAGGAGCACCAAGCTACTAAATTGCTGCAGTGCCTCAGTCGCAATGGCAAAATCCACGCTCCCTTCAGCAGCCATCTCCGCGATCTGTGGTGGGGTGCCCTGTTGCATCTGGAGGGAAACATTGGGGTAGCCCGTCATGAAATCTTTGATGATGGGGGGCAATACGTAGCGCGCCTGCGTATGGGTGGTCGCTATAGACAGGGTGCCACTTGTTTCGTCTGAGAATTCTTGAGCTACGCGTTTGATCGCATCTGATTTCCTCAGCATCTCTCCAGCCAATTCGAGGATAACCTCTCCGGCTGGGGTGATGTGCGTCAGATGCTTGCCACTGCGCGCGAAAATTTCTACACCGAGTTCATCTTCTAACAGGCGTATTTGCTTGCTGATGCCGGGCTGAGAGGTAAAAAGGCTCTGCGCGGTAGCAGATACATTGAGGTCGTGATGAGCGACCTCCCAGATATAGCGCAATTGTTGCAGTTTCAAATTATCACCCCGAACTCGGCCACGCTTGGAAAGTAACGCCAGTTGGGGTTTGGGGCCAGCGTTTTAGACATAAAATTGATGTTTTTTATGCATTAATGCAAAAAAACTCGCTACGGGAGGTTAGCAACGCCGTGTGGAACATGTCCAGTGGTGATATGACCCGCTGCCCGGTCACAATGCGTCTGCTGATCATCAAAGAAAACGTCCGCTTGGTAGGCTTTCAAAAACTCTGTCTTATCAAGCCCCCCAAGAAAGATTGATTCATCGATACGGATATCCCACGCTCGAAGTGTGCGGATGACGCGTTCATGGGCAGGTGCTGAGCGCGCGGTCACCAGGGCCGTACGAATAGGCGCTTCATCGACGGGAAAAGCTTGCTGTAATTGCTGCAGCGCCGCCAAAAACTGCTTGAAGGGGCCACCCTGCAGGGGCTCGTGGCGCGCCGCCCGCTCGCTGGCAGTAAAAGCCTCCAGACCGTCGCGTTTGTAGACCTGCTCAGCCTCATCAGAAAACAGTACTGCGTCCCCATCAAAGGCAAAGCGCAACTGCCGGTTTTCATTATCAGATGCCTGACCAGAAACGAGGGTGGCCGCAGCGACATGATTTTCGAGGGCTTTACGAACGTCATCGGGCTCTGCCGACAGGAAGAGTTGGCAACCAAACGGCACGATATAACGCCATGGCGCTTCTCCGCCGCAAAAAACCGCCCGGGTAATCGGTAGTTGGTAATGTTCTATCGAGTTAAAAACACGCAGTCCAGTGTCGGCGCTGTTTCGGGACAGAAGTACGACTTCCACCCTCATGGCATCGCTGAGATTATCATTAAGTGCTAATAGTTTACGCACAACACCAAACGCAGTACCTGGGTTGAGTGGGACTTGCTCGTTATCGATTTGATATTGGGAGTAAGCCGCAAGCCCCCGTTCCTCATAAACCTGATGAGCGGTGTCCAGGTCGAACAGTGCTCGCGATGAAATCGCGATAACCAAGTTTGCAGGAACCGCTGGTGACGCCAAATTAACCTCCGCTAGCAGATACCGGGCTTCTTCTTTCCCCAGCAAAATACGCTCGTGACAGCCGAAACACCACAGGTGACAGTAGTAGAAGTGCCACAAGATTTGGAATGGCCATGAACGCATTTAAGGTATCAGCAATGAGCCAGACTATTCCAAGATTTAAACCAGCACCGACTGGAATTGCCGCAACCCAGAGAATACGAAAAGGCAAAATGCCTCGGGTGCCCACTAAATAAACAACGCAACGCTCACCATAAAATGACCATCCGATCATTGTGGTAGTCGCGAACAAAATGACGCCTAACGTCACTACCCATTCTCCTCCAGGGAAGCTTTCTGCGAACGCCATTGCCGTAAGTGAGGCCCCCGACTCGCCGGTTTCAAACACCCCAGTAAGCACAATCACCAGCCCTGTCATGGTACAAACGATCAAGGTATCGATGAAAGTTCCCAACATCGCAATCATGCCCTGCTCCACGGGCTCGTTGGTCTTTGCCGCGGCATGGGCAATGGGCGCGCTACCCAACCCCGCCTCATTGGAAAACACACCCCGAGCAACACCAAACCTAATCGCCGCCCACACTGTTGCGCCAGCGAATCCACCTGCCGCTGACGCACCATTGAACGCCGAATTAAAAATTGTTTCGAAGGCTGCAGGCACTTGTTCAATATGCATCGCTATCACAATGATACTCATCAAGACGTAAGCAATAGCCATGCTTGGAACAACCGCCCCAGCAATGAGTGCAATGCGCTGTATACCCCCCAAAATCACACTGCCTACAACCACCATTAAAACGATACCAGTCGCCTGCCAGGGTATTCCTAAGTTATCCCCTAAAACTTGAGCTACCGAGTTAGATTGCACCGTATTAGCCAACCCAAAACCCGCCATAGCGCCAAACAGCGCAAAAGCCGTCGCCAGAAATTTATAACGCGGCCCCAGACCGTTTCTAATGTAATACATGGGACCACCGCTGTACCCACCCAAGGCATCACGCTCCCGGTACTCGACGGCTAAAACGCCCTCAGCAAATTTGGTGGCCAAGCCAAAAAGCGCGGTTATCCACATCC
>JAQWYY010000209.1 GCA_029253705.1 Luminiphilus sp.
GACCCTGGATTCCTACTACCCTTAAGTTTTCTTGAGGTTGGGACAGAGCAGCAGCTCGATTTTCTCAGAGCTTGGCAGCACAAAGTTTGGGAGGCTGGATTTTTAGGAATGCACTGGCCAACAGAATACGGTGGGCAGGGCGCAGATCCTGCCTATCAGGGCATAGTTGACCGAGAGATGGCTCGGTGCAACGCACCGATCATGTTTAATACCATTGGCTTAGGCTGGACTGGCCCCCTGTTATTGGAAATGGGGACAGACGCCGAAAAGTCGAAGTACCTGAAACACATTCTTTCCGGTGATGAAATATGGTGCCAAGGTTTTTCAGAGCCTGATCACGGTTCAGATCTCGGTGCGGTTCAAACCAAAGCCGTACGTGACGGCGATGAGTACGTCATCAACGGTTCCAAGATTTGGACGACCTTGGGAAACTACGCAGATCATATGATTTTGCTTGCACGCACAGATCCCACAGCCGAGCGTAAATACGACGGACTGTCATTTTTTCTTTCGCCCATGAAGGTTGCCGGTGTCGACGCGGTACCTATTCGTAAAGTTACGGGTGAATACGGATTCAATCAGGTGTTTTTTACCGATACCCGAATTCCTGCTGACACACTCATGGTCGGTGAGGGTAAAGGTTGGGGCGTCGCCATGAAAACCCTTGAATACGAGCGTGGGGTGACGGCAGGTCAAGCAACGGGGCACTGGATGGTTGCGATAGAAATCGACGATTTGATCGATGATTTGCGAGGGTTCGAGCGCGACGGGGCTCCTGTATTTGAAGACCCAGCGGTTCGAGACGAGGCCGTTGGCCTAATAATGGAGGCTAAGGCGTTATCGCTGTCAGCGCGTCGTATGGGCGTGTCAGCATTAACTAGTGACTTCCCCATGGGGTTGCCTCTGTCATCGAAGTACCGCGGTACGGAATGGGCAAGACGCATGAAGCTGTTCGGGGCCGCTATGCAAGGCGCTCAGGGGGCCCTGTATGTTGATGACCCAGATGCGCATCGTGGTGGGTTTTGGCAGCGGGCTTATTTTTCCAATTTTGGCGCCACCATAGGCGGCGGAACCTCTCAGGTGCAAGCCAACATTATTGCCGAGCACGTTCTCGGCCTGCCCAAGTAAGGAGATTAGTGATGACATCAGTACTTGGAAACGTATCTCTTAAATTCAGCGAAGAGCAAAGTATGCTCATGGATGTGGCTCGTGGCTTCCTCAACGATAAAGCACCGACCGATAAAATTCGCGAATTCCTTGAGAGTGATCAGGGTTACGAGCCGCAGCTCTGGTCAGAGATTGTCGACTTGGGTTGGACCGGTATCGCGCTGCCTGAAATGGTGGGGGGCGCAGGGCTTGGAATCAGCGCGGTTATTCCTGTTGCCGAGGCCATGGGCCACGCTTTGCTGGGCACGCCTCTCATTGACACCACTTTGGCAGGACAATTGCTGCTGCGAGCGGGGGGGGCAGAGCAGGAGCCCTTGCTACAAGACATCGCTGAGGGCCGCATTGCCACCGTTGCGTTTCTCGACGGAGGTGACTGGGGAGCTGCTAACTTAGGCCTCCAGATAACCGAAGCGGGTCTACTTAGTGGCAGTAAAACCTTCGTGGGTTGTGGCCATGAGGCCAGCCTTATTTTAGTTGTGGGCCAGTGTGATAGCGCACCCGCCATTGCGGTGGTAGACGCGGCAGATCTAAAAGCGGAAGCGATATCGGTCAATACGCTCATTGATCTTACCAAGCGCACAGCACAGATTGACTTCACCGGAGTGTCAGCCAAGGCGGTGCTTACAGGTGAGCGCGTTGTTGCTGCAATAAGAGACTATAGATTGCTTGGCGCCTTGCTGACAGCTGCTGAGGCCTCGGGTAGTGCGGCACGGTGCTTAGCGGTAATCGTTGAGTATTTGAAGACGCGTAAGCAGTTCGGCAAACTCATTGGTTCCTATCAAGCACTCAAACACCCTACGGTTGATATCTATTGTGGTGTCGAGGATGCCCGAAGCTTTTGTTATCACGCCGCGTCCTTGTTAGACGCTGACTCTCTGAGCCACGACGCTGAAATCGCCTGCCGTATGGCCAAGGTATCGGCTGGACAGACCATGTCCTACGCAGGGGACCGAGCGGTTCAGTTTCATGGTGGTATCGGCTTCACTTGGGATTGTGATTCAACGCTCTTTATTCGCCGTGGTCAGTGGAGCCATCAGGTCTTTGGCGATGCCATACATCACCGTAAACGTTTAGCCAGTCTGCTGCTTGACTGACCCTGCTTTGTCCGGGGGCAATTAGCGCCCCCGGTAGTCCGCAAACGGCGGTTCCACGTAGGACTGCCATGACCAAAAATAAACCCATTCGTCGTGGTGCCTTCAGTCGTGGATTGAGCTTGTCTATCGCTAGCGCACGTGCCGGCGGCGCCTTCGCTTTTGACGGTGCCCTACGCAAGCTGCGGGGCGAGGAGGCGGGTAACAGCGAGCGGTTAGATCGAGAGGCCCAACGCTTTGCGCGAAGTCTGGGGGAGCTCAAAGGCAGCTACGTCAAAATTGGACAGCTATTTGCCCTATTGGGTGAGCATTTTTTACCCGCTCCTCTAACTACTGCCCTGCATCACCTCGAATCTCAGGCTGAGCCATTGCAGTGGCATCATATAGAGCCACAGCTGCGGGCGTCACTGGGTTCTCGGTACAAGGAGCTTGAAATTGAGGCCGATGCCCTCGCAGCGGCGTCATTGGCCCAAGTACATCGAGCTCGAGTCATCGCGACCAACGAAACGGTTGTCGTCAAGGTTCAATATCCAGACTTGGCTGCTATGTTGGACGAAGATTTTGATGCCGTCGTCAGAATGTTGCGATTGGCGCGTTGGATCCCAATCAGTAGAGACTTTGATTCTTGGTTGGCGACCATGCGCACCCAGCTGCATGCAGAAATTGACTACCCGAGGGAAAGGGCTTTAGCAAAAACATTCGCCAGCGCTCTCTTAAAATACGATTCACTGAATGTCGAGGGTGTGTCCCTAGCAGTGCCCAGTGTTTGGCCACGCTTCTCTGGAAACTACTGGCTCACGATGGATTATGTCCCGGGGTTTCAGGCCGGTTCCTCAGAGGTTGCGGCCCTACCCCAACACCGACGTAACGCGTTGGGTCGGTTAATGCTCGAGCTTTTTTTCGTCGAGGTTTTTGAGCTTGGCCTCATGCAAAGCGACCCCAATTTCGGCAATTATCTGATCAGTGCTGAGGGCGATCAGCTGACGCTTCTAGACTTTGGTTCAGTTATGACCCTTGATGAGCCCGTTCGACAGGCGCTGTGCGACACCATTGTAGCGGGGCATTGCAACGACGATGCGACGTTGTTAGCGGGGTTGCAGCGGCTGGGATGCTTAAAGGACGATGCCGGCAGCCACGCTCAGCAAACCTTCAAAACTTTTGTGGTGAATTTGCTTGAGCCGCTGAGACCGCCATCAGAATTACCTCCCGAGTTTTTGAATCAGTCAGGTGAATACTGTTGGGGTCAGTCGGCACTGCTCAACCGCACCGGCCGACATGTTGCCAAGTCGGTAGCGAGTCGGCAGTTCACGATTCCCAGTGGTGACTTCGCTCTGGTGGCGCGAAAGCTGACCGGGGTGTTTACTTTTATTGCTGTACTCAATGCCGAATTTAACGCCTATGACGTGATTGCTCCTTACCTCAAGTGCAAGGCTCCTAAAAAACATCGAACGGGGCGAAGGGCATGACTGGGAAAAGTCAGGCCGTACCCCGAGGCCGAGTTCAGCGCTTTGGTAAATTTGCGCGGCTAGCAGGGGGAGTGGCGGGCAATATGCTTACGGAGGGCGTTAAGCAGGTCGCTTCCGGAAACAGGCCTAAGGCGCGAGACCT
>JAQWYY010000234.1 GCA_029253705.1 Luminiphilus sp.
GTTCTGGTCATTGGTATAGGCATGGATAGTCGTCATCAGACCACTCACCAAACCGATCTCCTCGTGCAATGGCTGCACCACTGGTGCTAAGCAGTTTGTGGTACACGAGGCATTTGAGATCACGCGATGCTCGTTCGTTAGCGTGCCATGGTTGACCCCATAAACAATCGTTGCATCTGCGTCCTTGGTGGGCGCCGAGACTAGAACACGTTGCGCGCCGGCATCAAGGTGCGCAGCCGCTGAGACGCGTGTCGTAAACAGGCCGGTACACTCCAAAACAAGGTCAATATTCAACTCTGCCCAGGGCAAAGCACTGGGTGAACGCTCATTAAGTACCGCTATCCGACGACCATCGACGGCAAGATAATCTTCTCCAGACGTTACTTCATGACCGAAGCGGCCGTGGGCAGTATCAAACTCTAGCAGGTGCGCATTAATAGCGGGTTCACCCAGATCGTTAATGGCCACTATATCAATGGCCTGAGACAATTCGGGACGATCGTAGTAGGCGCGCAATATATTGCGACCGATACGACCAAATCCGTTAATGGCAACTCTTATCATGACCTGTCCCTCGTGCTATCTGTGAACAAACGTAAAGTTCAATATGAAGCTTTATTACATATTTAGGCATTTTATGTGGTTTTGCAACCTATTATTTTGTTATGATTACATTATATTGCTGCCACACTAGCGGTCATACACCAAACCCTCAGTGCGACAAGGTTCCCAATGGCTAATGACACTAATGTATTGACGCAAATTCAGGCAGCGCTTCCCGGGCTGAGTAAATCAGATACCAAAATTGCACACGTGGTTCTCGCCGATCCCGAGGCAGCCACACATGCAAGCATCGCCTTACTCGCCCAACAGGCGAACGTGAGCGAGCCCTCAGTTAATCGATTTTGCAAGCGCTTGGGCGCAACAGGATATCCTGACTTCAAAATTTGGTTGGCCCGCTCTTTAGTTGCTGGGGTGCGCTACATCAGCCAAGTCGTAGACCCTGAAGACACAGTGACAACCTACCCGGGAAAATTGGTCGATAACACCGTTAATGCCCTGCTGTTAGCCCGGGAACAACTGCCTCTGGGAACCTTAGAAGAAGCTGTAGAACATCTCGATGCCGCGGATCGAATTTATTTCTTTGGAATGGGCACTTCCGCTGCAGTGGCTCAAGACGCAGAGCACAAATTTTTTCGCTTTCAGACCCCCGTGACCACCCACACCGATCCATTAATGTTGCGCATGCTAGCCGCCGGTGGCAGCCAAGGTGATGTTTTTGTTTTTATTTCCCACACTGGCCGTACCGAGGCCATCGTCGATGCAGCAGCCCTAGCCTCTGCCAGTGGCGCGACTGTCATATCACTAACCGCCCAAGATTCACCGTTAGCGCAGGTGAGCCATTGTGTCATTGGCCTCGAGGCGCCTGAAAACACCGAAGACTATCTACCCATGACATCACGAATCGTGCACCTGGTAATCATCGACATTCTGGTAACTGGGGTGACATTAAAGCGTGGGGAACCCTGTATTGAACACCTTGCTCGAATAAAAGAAAGCCTGCTTCCAACGCGCCTGCCACTTAACCGAAAGCGAACAAAAACATGACGCCGTCATCAACAAGCAATACCGCACAACTTCGCCAAAATGTTCGACACCTTGGCGAGATCCTTGGCCAAGTTATCCAAAGCCAAGGAGACGCGGGGCTGTTTGAGGCCGTCGAAGCTATTCGATTGCAATCTAAACAAAGTCGAGATGATGATGATCAAGAGGCACTGCGCGCTCTGCTAACCCAGCTCAATGAAAAGCAAATTTTAGATGTCGCCAGAGCATTTAGCCATTTCTTAAACCTCGCTAACATCGCTGAGCAGCACCATACGCTGGCCGACTACAGTCAATCACTTTTTTCGGCAACGGCCAGTCTCGAAAGTGCTTTTCAACAGCTTTTAAAAGATCACGAGCACAATCGTCTTAACACAGTGCTGAAAAATTTATCTATCGATCTGGTGCTAACCGCCCATCCCACTGAAATCACACGTAGAACGCTTATTCACAAACACGGCGAAATTAATGATTGCCTCACCAGACTTGAAATACTGAATGACAAGGCCGCTGCGTCATCCAAAGACCACAGCCGCTTGAAAGAGCTTATTTCCCAAATTTGGCATACCGAAGAGTTTCGATCCGATCGTCCCACACCCATTGATGAAGCACGCTGGGCATTTGCCGTGATCGAAAACTCTTTGTGGGATGCAGTGCCCCAATTTCTCAGAGTCGTCGACGATATTTGTGAGCGATATGCCCTACCCATCCCTCCGCCTAACTGGAGCCCGATAAGGATATCGAGCTGGATTGGCGGCGATCGGGACGGCAATCCTAATGTGACCGCCAAGGTTACTCGGGAAGTTTTACTGCTAGCACAGTGGCAAGCCTGCACCCTGCTTGAAAATGACATCGCGACACTATACGAAGAATTATCGGTCACAACCGCTTCAACAGCATTGGAGGAAGCCACAGAAGGCGCCCTAGAGCCCTATCGATTCTTATTAAAGCCGCTGCGAGACCGCCTACAAGG
>JAQWYY010000248.1 GCA_029253705.1 Luminiphilus sp.
CCCCATGACGCTGTTGCGCATGGCTTATGGCTTTTAGCGGTTAACGAAAGGATTAGAAAAATGACACAACTTAGACGTGAGGATCTTTGGTCACTGGAAGAATACGCGCTGCGTCGGGACGAATTTCGTATGCAAGTTATGGCGCATAAAAAGACGCGGCAACTCGCTTTGGGGCGCCATGCTCGCCTCTACTTCGAGGACAACGTCACTATTCGCTACCAGATTCAAGAAATGCTGCGAATCGAGAAGACCTTTGAGTTGGCAGGAATCGAAGAAGAACTCAGTGCCTATAACCCACTGATTCCAGATGGCCATAACTGGAAAGCCACGTTCATGATTGAGTTTGGAGATCCAGTAGAGCGGGCAGAACAACTCGGCAAGATGAAAGGCATTGAAAATCTCGTCTGGCTGCAAGTAGGTGATTTAGGCCGAATTACACCCATTGCAGATGAGGATCTCGAACGTGAAAACGCCGAAAAAACTTCCGCGGTTCATTTTCTAAGATTCGAGCTTACCGCTGAGCAGATAGCCGCATTGAAAGATGGCTCCGAGCTTTATGCGGGTATAGATCATGACGCTTATCTCATTGAGAAGTTTGCCGTAGAACCTGCGATACGAGCGTCACTCACTAATGACCTGGCGATAGCAACACACTAACTGTCGCAACCCTTTAATCACTCAAACAAGGAAAATCCGGCCATGGCGCTAACTCAAGAAGCTCAAGCGTGACCCTCGTTGTGTTCGACATGGACGGCACCTTGTTAAACGCCGGCTCAGAAGTCACACCGTTCACCGCCGAGACCTTAAGCTTGCTAAGACGATCGGGTATTGCCTATACCGTAGCCACCGGCCGTACGTTACAGGCGGCCATGGGACCTCTGAAGGGCTTCCAGTTTGAACTTCCGCATATCCTGAAAAACGGCGCAGTAATCTGGTGCCCGGAGCAAAAAGACTACAGTCACCGCCACCTTCTGGCACAACACGAAGTCTCCCACGTCTTGCAGGCTATGGACCTACAAGGCATCACCCCTTTTCTCTTCACTCTCGACTCTAGCGGCCACCATGCGGTGTATCACGGCGCGCTGAAAAGTGAGGCTGAAAATCGCTTAGCTCAACTTTTTGAGGACGAACGGCACCTGCCGCTTGAACCTATAGCAGCGATGCCAGGGAACGTACACGTTATTAATCTCAGTGGTATGGGGCCTGCAGCCGACATCAGCACCGTGGTGAATTCTGTCGCAGAAGAGGACGGCCTGGTAGCGTACACGGGTACCGCCATTCAATCTCAGGGCCTATCTTGGATGGACATACATCACAGCCAAGGTAGTAAGGGCAACGGTATCAACACGCTACGCGAGGAGCTGGGGTTTAACGATATTATTGTATTCGGCGATGGCGACAACGACCTCAGTATGTTTGCAGTAGCAGACGAATGCTACGCAACCGCCAATGCCGACGACGAAGTGAAAGCTCTCGCAACCCAAGTAATTGGACATCATGATGAAGACGGTGTCGCGCGCTTCTTACGCGATCGGTTCAATCTTTGACCAGCCCTATCGGGGCTGCATGCAACTTTGGCTGCCGGGGCTGTATGAGCCAAACACCACTCAAAACAAGTAGTAACGCAGTGTACTGTGGCCATCCCGCAGATTCCCCCAAAACTACGATGCCGACCAAAAAAGCGACCCCGGGAATCATGTAGTTAATCGTCGATAAAAACCCAGGGCCAACCTCCCCGACGACAATAAAATAAACCCAGGTGGCGACCCCTGTTGCCATTGATCCCAAGATAAACAGCGCAAACCAGGCGCTAGGCACAACGAATGATTGGCTCCAATCCTGAATCCACATGGCTGGCCCCAACAGAATTATTGAGCCAATCGCGAGTGAACCCGCCGACAAAACAACAGGATCTATCGTCGGCAGCCGCTTGGCGTAGATGCCATTAGCCGCGTAACAAAAGGTTGCTAGTAACGTCACTAGCTGTCCTGATAAGCGTAGTTCTCCACCATAAACCCACCAATCATCCCCTAACAGCAGGGCCACACCTGCAAGACCGAGAAATACACCTGCCATTCTCTGTTGGGTGAATTTTTCGTGGGTCAAAAAATAATGGCCCATAACGAGTGTGGTGATGGGCATGAGTGCCATGAGCAACCCCACCTCCCCGCTTGCCACGTGTTGTTCAGCCCAAGCAACGAGGACAAATGGCAGTACGTTACCGGTGACAGATAACACCAGCAGTCTGAGCAACCATACGGGATCTGTTGGCAGTCTAAGGCGCTTATAGAAAAGAACGCAGCTCATGACTATTGCCCCTAGGGTCAATCGGCCCCAGACCAGTGCCACTGGATGGAAGACCTCTAGAGCCATTGCAATCAATCCGAAGGCAAAGCCCCAAAAGACAACCAGATAAAATAATAGAGCCCAATGCTTCGGCTTGGGTGGCATCATTACTCAGATCATTGAATAGGAGAACTGTAGATGTACGAAGTTCGCATTATTCTGGACTGCAATCTGCTAACCTTCTCAGCTTCCAGCAGCGAGACCTTGAATTTTGGCCGACGAAAATCCGCCACACCTTGAACTAGCCACGCATATTGAACGAGTTTTAAGGG
>JAQWYY010000262.1 GCA_029253705.1 Luminiphilus sp.
GATCGGCGAAGGCATTATCACACGGTTTACCGGAGGGCCCACTACGGTCTATGGCATTGAGCCGGCCAACGTGGGGGTAGCTAGCTACTATCGAAATACTATCGTCCACTTTTTCATCAATAAAGCCATTATAGAACTGGCATTAATTGCCATTGCTGAATACGGCGAATTCGAATCCGACCAGCAGGTTGAAGCCTTATTTTGGGCTGAAGTCTTGGAGCTGAGAGACCTTTTCAAGTTTGAGTTTTTCTATCCCCCCACGGAAATATTTCAAGTCGAAATTGCGGCTGAATTAGACCGTATTGATGACAACTGGCGGCAAGAACTGGCTACCGGCGTCAAGGGCGCTCGAAGATTACTAGCGATTATGACTCCCCACGTCGCCCATATGACTCTACAAATGTACGTGGAGTCTTACAGCATTGCCGCCGATCTTTTAGCAAATCTTGAAGCGAGTGAATCCATCGACGAGTCGGACTTTGTCGATCGATGTATGAACTATGGTAAGCAGGCATTACTGCAGCGCAGAGTCTCCAGCGAGGCTTCAAACCTGAAATTACTGTTTAAAAATGCGTGGGATACCTTGGCTTCGCGCAAGCTGACAGACCATTCACGCCCAGACTGGGCTGAAGCTCGACTACAGCAGGCAGAAGCCCTAGACCGACTTATTTATCGGGTTGAAATTAGCCGTGCCTCGGCCATTGCAAGTCGAGGAAGACCCACCATTAGAGATGGAGCGCGCAGTGCCTTATAAAATAGCAGTCATGGGTGGCGGCAGCTGGGGCACTACGGTGGCCTCACTCGTGTCACGCAATGCCGACATCATCCTTTGGGCGCGAGATGCCGCCACCGTTGATGATATTAATGGCAACCATAAAAACAGCCGGTATCTTGGTGATGCACCTCTGAATCCAACTTTACGAGCCACTCTCGATCCAGCTGAGGCAATTGCAGGTGCAGACGCTGTGGTCATGGGCATACCTTCTAATAACTTTCGATCTGTACTTACCGACATCGCTCCCGAATTACCCGACCGTACACCCCTGATTAGTTTGACCAAAGGCTTAGAGCGCGGTTCTCGCCTACGCATGACCGAGGTCTGTAGGGAAGTGGCTCCCGGACGGCCAGTGGGCGTGCTAACGGGCCCTAACTTAGCTCGAGAAATTGTCGCCGGGCAGGCCGCTGCCGGGGTACTCGCCCTCGATGACCCAAGCCCCCAAACTTGGCTGCAGCCGGTGTTAAACGTCGGGCTGTTTCGGGTTTATACCAACCCTGACCACGTAGGCTGCGAGTTAGGCGGGGTATTCAAAAATATTATCGCGATTGCCGTGGGCATGGGCGATGGCTTAGGGGCCGGAGATAATACCCGTGCAGCCTTGATCACACGCGGGCTAGCCGAAATGACGCGACTGGGCACGGCACTAGGGGGACAGGCCGAGACCTTCGCGGGCCTCGCAGGCATGGGCGATATGATTGCGACCTGTACTAGCCCCCAAAGCAGAAATCGCCATGTAGGCATTGAGCTCGCCAAGGGACGCTCGATTGAGGACATTATTGCCAGCATGCATATGGTCGCTGAGGGGGTGAAGAGTGCCCCCACCGTCATGGAGTTGGCAGCGGAGCACGGTATCGACATGCCTATATCTTCTGACGTTTTCAAAGTTGTTACGGGAGCGTCTAACGCGCGCGGCGTCTACCGCGGATTACTTCGTACTCGTGCTGCAGCTGAGTCGGAGCCGGGCTAACATAGCGCCTGAAAGCGCTATATTGACGCCGTTGGGCGTACGAGCGCAAAGCGCACCTGCACCAACCGAGGGACTATCGCTGGGGACCACCGATAATGATAACGGCTCTAAAACCACTAACGTTGATAATCGTGACACTACTACTGACGTCCTGTGCCAACAGTCCTACAGGGCGCAACCAGTTTTTACTGATTTCCCCTGAAGCCGCCATTTTAGAGTCAGAAACTGCCTACCTCCAGACGGTGGGAGCCCTTGACGACGAGGGCAAATTGGCAACAGACCCTGAGATCATGGGACGCGTCGGGCGTGTTACCGGTCGACTAGTCACTATTGCTGAGCAAGATTTTCCCAATAGCCGAAGCTGGCAATGGAGCGTCGCGATTATTGACGATCCTGAGACAGTCAATGCCTGGTGCATGGCGGGAGGCCGAATGGCGCTGTACACAGGCTTAATCAGCCAACTAGAGCTGACCGACGATGAGTTGGCACAGATTATGGGCCACGAAATTTCCCATGCCTTAGCGAACCACACCGCCGAGCGCATGTCTCGGGCCATGGCGACTACAATCGGCGTTGTCGCTGTGGGCGTTGCAGCGGATAACAGTGCCACTGCCATGGCTGGGGCCGCACTCTTAGCCAATGTAGCACTAGAGCTACCGAACTCTCGCGTTGCCGAAACGGAAGCCGATAGTATTGGCATGGAACTGGCCACCCGCGCCGGCTATGACCCTGAAGCAGCCGTGACACTTTGGCAGAAAATGGGTAGCTTGAGCGAAACGCGTCCCCCCGAGTTCTTTAGCACGCACCCGGCACCGGAAAATCGCCAAGCCACTCTTCAACAGCAGATACCATCAATGCTGGCTCTGAACCCAAATCGCACCAAAGCACAGATCACTGAAATCGAAATCGTTCGCTAAATAGGTTGCTCAACGCACGGTATGTAAGAACTGTAAATGCGTCTCGTATTGGTTAAGCATGTCCAGCACGACCTGTTCTTGAGACCACCCCATAATGTCGTAGTCCTGGCCGCCTTCAATGAGATGAACCTCAGCACGGTAAAAAATCTCATTTTGCTTCATGTTTTCAAGTGACTTTCCAGACAGCGACTGATCAGGCAATGGGTGCCCTCGCAAATTCACTTGATAAACAAAGTCGATCTCCTCGCCATGGGCAACCTCAAGCCGCAAAATACCCTCTTGAGCAATGTGATCTGCCATTTCCGTCCGAATGCCATGTCCGTTTAACTCCTCTGCGAAGCTTTGCATCGCCGGAAACACCACTTCACGCTGAAAACTCTGCACGCTGGCATCTGCCGGGTATGCAAGTAAATTAGCTAAACGTTGACGCCATTCTGGGTCTCCGGACTCAACAGGCGGATGAATTGGGATAACTTGTCGTTTGGCTCCATCTACCACAAGCGCCTTACCAAACCCCCAAAATGCACCCAACAAAGCAACTGAAAAGGGTAATGCGCTCGCAATTGTCGCCGTCTGCAGGGCCTGTAAGCCACCACCCACTAATAAGATTGAAGCAATAAGCGCAATAACAAGCGTCCAAACAGTTCGCTGCAAGACGGGCGTATTGTCATTTCCTCGGGCACTGAGCATGTTTAACACCATGGCACCGCTATCAGCTGATGTGACAAAGAAAATCACAATCATCGCCAGACAAATCAAGCTGAGGAACTGAGTTCCCGGCAGGTACTCAAGAAACATAAAAAGCCCAACCGCCTGATTTTCCTGTACTGCCGCGCCAAGCTCAGTAACGCCCTGATTGGAAATCAGCTCTATCGCACTGCCTCCTAAGACCCCCATCCACAAACATATGAACAAGGTGGGAACTACGGTGACGCCAACAAGAAACTCACGAATGGTTCGACCCCGGGAAATTCTGGCGACGAAAACACCAACAAAGGGCGTCCAGCTAATCCACCACCCCCAGTAAAAAATAGTCCACCCCCCAAGCCAGTCAGAAGGCGCATAGACGTATAAATCTAGTGTCTTTGGAATAAGGCTTGCAACGTAGCCGCCAAAATTTTGCAGCGTGCCAGATAACAGCAAGGCGGTTGGGCCAGCTATTAGAATCAACGCCAACAACAGCACGGCCAACACCGTATTAATTTCCGAGAGACGCTTGATGCCTGCATCAAGACCCATTACGACCGACACCGTCGCCAACGCCATGGTGCCAAAAATGAGCCCCACCTGAACCCAAACATTAATGGGCAAATCGAAGAGATAGTTGAACCCCGTATTGATTTGCAGCACCCCTAACCCAAGGCTGACCGAAATACCGTAAGTTGTGCAAATCACGGCAAATACGTCTACCGCTGCGCCCAAAGGCCCATAAATACGCTCGCCAATAAGTGGGTAAAAGGCTGATCGCAGGGTGAGTGGAAGATCGTGGCGGTAGGCAAAGTATGCCAGTACCATAGCGACCGCTGCGTACGTAGCCCACGCATTAAAACCCCAATGAAAATATGCAAGCTGAATGGCTTCAGCGGCAGCAGTCGTCGTGCCACCTTCGACAATGGGAGGTGAAAGGAAATGCATTACCGGCTCGGCGATGCCGTAAAACATGAGGCCAATGCCAATTCCCGCCGCAAAGAGCATAGAGAACCACGAAAGAAATCCATATTCGGGCTCAGAGTGATCGGGGCCCAACTTGATGTCTCCATACCGCGATGCGGCTAGAACAATCACCATGACCCCGATCAACGCTACGACCAGTACATAAAACCAACTGGCGGTCGCAACGATGACCGATTGCAACCCTGAGAACAGCTCGGCGCCCTCACCCGGCATTGAAAGCACCAAAAATACTGCGCCAAATAAAAGGATCAGGGCGGGATAAAATACGGCGGGATCAACGCTAAAGCGGCGATTTTCTGGGTCGTTCATAGACATCTCTTATTATCTGTTTTGCCGAGTATACGTCCCATGAACCTGCAACTGAGATCTTTGTGAACAAACTTTGGCTTTGTACCCAGCGCTAACCATCAAAAGTTGTTCCTCAATCATTATTCATGTGGAACTCAATGAATTTGCAACGCCAACGATGGGGTCTAGTATAGTTGACAATCGCGGAGGTGATTACGCGCCGCGAGGTGCCACTGCCGCTGTCAGATCAATTTGTTAGTTGCTTCAACCCGCTAACGACAGCAAAAAAAGGTTTTGGCCGCACTGAACGGTGCAGCAATAATAATGGTTGCGAAGGAGATCTCAGCTGCACCGATGCCACCGAGCAGTGAATCGGTTGTCTGAACAAATGCCCATGAAGCCGATAGAGCGTCGACTTGTTTATCTCGCAGACATTGACGGATTACGCGCGTTCGCTGTGCTTGCGGTTGTATTTTTTCATTTGCGAATGCCAGGGTTTGATGGCGGTTTTGTTGGTGTCGATATCTTTTTTGTTATTTCAGGTTTTCTGATCTCAGGCTTGATTCGCGATCAGGTAGCGTCGGGCGCCTTCAGGCTCTCCAGTTTTTATGCGAGAAGAATACAGCGTCTGCTTCCCGCTGTGCTGGCGACGGTGATGGCAACAACACTGGCAGCTATTTTTATCTTACAGCCCGATATGTTGCGCGCATTTGCGATCTCTGCGGCAGCATCTGTCTTCAGTGCTGCAAATATCATCTTCTATTTTGAATCAGGGTACTGGGATGCCAGCGCAGAGCTTAAGCCGCTACTGCATTTATGGTCACTGGGAATTGAGGAGCAATTTTACTTATTTTGGCCCGCTCTTTTGGTGCTGCTCTGCAATGTCCCGCGCTCACTTTATCGCCTTGCTCTGGCGGCCATTTTCATGTCGAGCTTGGTTGCGTGTGTGATACATACCCCCGTAGACAGCGCTGCAACTTTTTATTTACTGCCCTTCAGAGTATGGCAGTTTGCACTCGGCGCAATAGCAATTGAAATTTGGCGCAACACAGCTTTGGATGGTTTCACGCAGCTGTTAATCAGGTCGACAGGGCTGGCATTTTGCGGACTCAGCATCGCGACCTTCAGTGCCAGCACGGCGTACCCGGGTTGGCACGCGCTGTTACCGAGCATAGGTGCCGCCCTTGTGCTGATTAGCGCCCACGAAACTGAAGGTAGTGTTTGGCTGGCCAATACCCCTGCTCGCTGGTTGGGGCGCCTCTCTTATTCACTCTACCTAGCGCATTGGCCACCCGTCGCTTTATATCGATGTTATAGCTTGTCCGAACCCACGGCGGTGGTTTTTGCGATGCTTGCCGCTGTCACCTTTATTTTGGCAATCGCCCTGCACTATGGTGTAGAGCGGGCTTTTTATTCAGCAAAGGGAAATGCTTCGGCAAAGTGGCATAACGCAACTTTGCCCATTGTGGCAGTCGCCTGCACATTAGCTTTTCTATTGATATTGGTAGCTAACAACCCTGACCGATTTACCGGACAAAAAACGCGGCTTTCGGCGGTCGTTATTGAGAACTACAAAGCCCATCGGTTTAAGCTGGCACAACAGACTTGCCGTATTGATCAGCTCGGCAAATTACCCCGCTGCCCCATGCCCAACGCTGAAGCCATTTTATTCCTGGGCAACTCCCATGAGACCGATGGCTTCAATATTGTCGCCACAGCCCTAGGGGACGAAAACAGCACTCCACTCATTCGATTTGGGACAAGTAACGGTTGTCTCGACTTCAGTGTTGACAACAACGGGGCAACGTCCACAGACCCTACCTGCCAAAAACGATTGGATGCACTAATGGCCAGCTTCGAAAGCGTTACTTGGCGTGCTGTCATTTATAGTGCCCGCAAGCCTTATGCCGTACACAGCGAGCCCTTTGTTTATATGCTTGAAACGTTAAAGCGTATTCAGGCCAAAACTGAAATCGTGATCTTTGAAGATTACCTTACAACCCGCACCGACTGCGCCTACCTAATCAATCGCTTCGGAAATTCTAAAAGTTGCGGGGAAATAGAAAACATACGCGCACTCCCCGGTTTGTTGGAACCTGGCCCTATTGAAAAACGGGCGACCTGGCGGGAGAGGCTTCAAGCCCTAGATCCAATTACGCTCAGCAAGGTTCATCTGCTATGCGGCGATACGCTCCCAGACTCTTGTGCTACCGAGACTCCTGATGGCCATCCATTCTCCGTAGACAGGCATCACTTGACGTTGGAATTTTCACAATGGGCAGGTCAGCAGCTGCGCCTTGCCAATCCCATCTGGCTACAGCGTCTTCAGAGCTCCCAAGACGAGTAAGCGCTTGGCACTGGATCTATGGCCTCGCTAACCCTGAGTCTTCTGAATCGCATTTAGAATTGATGAGAAATCGAGCGTGCCATGCCCCTCTGCCTGATGCGCTTTATAAAGCTGCAGGGCCAGCCGACCTAATTGATTATCCACACCGGTGCCAGCCGCGACCTCCTCTGCTAAGCCCAGATCCTTCACCATGAGATCAACCATAAAACCGGGTTGGTAGTTGTTGCCTGCAGGTGCTCCGGGCATAACATCTGGCCACGGGTTGTAAACTTGCAAGGACCAGTTATTACCGGAGCTTGCTTTCATAATTTCAGACAAAACTGCGGGTTCAAGGCCTGCCTTTGCACCCATAGCCAACGCCTCGCAGGTACCTATCATGTGTACTGCCAACAGCATGTTATTGGCCGCCTTCGCCACTTGACCTGCACCGGCAGGCCCCGCATGAAATATTTTCTCGCCATTCCCCATAGCCTCAAGAATGATCTTTGCTCGATCAAAAGCTGCAGCAGTACCGCCACACATAAAAGCGAGGGTGCCTGCCTGCGCTGCCGCCACACCACCAGACACCGGTGTATCCATGAATTCAATACCCTGCTCTGCTACCGCCAGCCCTACGTCCCGTGCCGTGTCGCTATCAATCGTGCTGGCATCTAGACAAAGCGTGCCTGGGGATAGGTGATCGAGAAGTCCATCATCGCCAATATAGACTTGCCGAACATGCTTCCCCGCGGGCAGCATAGTGATCACGACGTCGGCCGTTTTACAGGCCTCAACAGCAGAGCCGGCAACCGCTGCCCCTGCAGATGCCACATCATTCAGAGCATCCTGGGAAAGATCAAAAATCTGCAGTGTGTGCCCGGCCGCTAAGAGATTCTTAGCCATGGGACCACCCATATTGCCAAGACCAATGAAGGCAATGTTTGTCATCAGAACTTCCTATAGTTTGTGTTGGGGCAATTCAAGAATAGGGGCACCCGGGGCATCGGTAAAAAATCCATCAAGAACACTCGCGGGTACCGACGCTACCGTGTCGTAAGTCCACTGGGGATTCCTGTCCTTATCGATGAGGAGCGCCCGCACCCCTTCACTGAATTCTCGGTGCCGCATAATGTGAGCTGCCAATCGCAGCTCTGAAATAAACACGGTCTCAAGGGTGGCATCACGGGATTCATTGAGCTGCCTAAAAATCCATGCTGCAGCGAGTTTGGACCCATTCATCAGGCCGTCTCGAGCCCGACTTAACCAAGG
>JAQWYY010000268.1 GCA_029253705.1 Luminiphilus sp.
GGCTTTGGGCCCATCCATGTCAAGGCGAGGATCGATTGATGGCGGAGACGGGTTTAGTCCAAATTCTTGAAGGTGCATTGATGGTCGCTGGAGAAGCGCTGTCTATTCAGCGTCTTAGCCAACTGTTTGATGAGTTTGATCGTCCCGCCAATACCGACCTACGGGAAGCCCTTGATGAAGTCGGGCGCCGCTGTGAGGGTCGTGGTTACGAACTGGTGCAGGTGGCGACGGGCTATCGTTTTCAGGTGCGACAAAACCTGTCTACATGGGTGGGTCGTCTGTGGCAGGAGCGCCCGCCGCGTTATTCCCGGGCGCTGTTAGAAACACTCTCATTGATTGCCTATCGTCAGCCTATAACGCGCGGCGAAATTGAAGAAATCAGAGGTGTCGCCGTTAGCACTAATATTATAAAAACGCTGCAGGAACGTGACTGGGTTCGTATTGTAGGTCATCGTGACGTGCCCGGTCGGCCGGCAATGTATGCCACCACAAGGCAATTTCTTGATTACTTCAACCTTAAATCCCTTGAGGAACTGCCGCCGCTTGCCGAAATTAAAGATTTAGAAAACCTGTCGGGGGATCTACCCCTTGAGATCTTGGGCGCAGAAATTGCGGAACCCGAAACCGAGGCAAATGCGCTGGCTACCGATGCCGACACCGCAGATGAAATGCCAGCGGGCAACGCTTCAGAAGAACCCTCTTTTGAGGGCGAACATTCCGAAGCCCAGGTTGCAGAAGAACGTGCTCTGGACCAAGACATCGCCGGCGACACCGGTTTGGACGCGGAAGATGCAACGGAAGGGGCCTCAGAGCTAGCAGCCCCCCAAGAACAGTCACCGACAGAACAAGCCTCCGATGAAATCCATGCCGATGGAGAGCTGTACCATGAGCAAAGCCCAGCGCCCGCCAAGTAATAGGCCTGTAGAGCCGCCGCCCGAGCCCCCCAAGGGTGACAAGCTGCAGAAAGCCTTGGCACAAATTGGTCTGGGGTCACGCCGAGAAGTGGAACGCTGGATCGAGCAAGGGCGCCTGACGATTGGTGGACGCAAGGCTAAGCTGGGTGACCGCGTGTTAGCGGGAGAGCGCGTAACCCTCGATGGCAAACCTGTGGAGCTCGACTCTACTGAACGGGTGCGATGTCTTCTGTACCACAAACCTGTCGGCGAGGTGTGCTCGCGTAAAGATCCCGAGGGTCGACGCACGGTTTTCGACTCGCTTCCCGAGTTGCAGGGTGGTCGCTGGATTGTTGTGGGGCGCTTAGATTTCAATACCTCTGGACTTCTGCTGTTCACCACCGACGGTGAACTGGCGCATAAAATGATGCACCCCAGTAGTACGATAGAGCGCGAGTATTTGGTGCGAGTTATGGGCCATGCCACTGACGAAGTACTCGATACACTCCGTGCTGGAGTTATCCTCGACGACGGACCCGCACGATTTACCGACATTGTAGATGGCGGCGGTGAGGGCATTAACCGCTGGTTTTATGTGGTGCTCATGGAGGGTCGCAACCGAGAGGTACGCCGCCTTTGGGAGTCTCAGGGGCTAACAGTATCGCGGCTGAAGCGTGTGCGTTACGGCGAAGTCTTTATTCCTTCGAAGTTGAAAAAAGGGGAGTGGACTGAGCTGCCCGATCGCGATGTGGAGGTGCTCTATGGTATGGCAAAGCTGCCTGCGAAACCTATTGTGCCACTGGGTGATAAATCTCGAGCGAAGCTCGAACGCCTTGCCAGGAAGTCTGGAAAAGAGACGGTTCGGCGCTTGGCCAGTGGTAAGGGTGGGTTCCAGCGCCGTCGCAGGTAAAGGTTAGCTTTGGGCGCTTAACGCCTTGCCATTGATATCTCGACTGTCGTCACTCATGAGAAACAGCCAATGCTCCATGAGAGCTTCAGGATCGGGGTTGGTGCTGGGCGGCTCCGCAGGATAGGCGGTGCGGCGCATGGCTGTGTTGACGGCGCCAGGGTTAAGACTGTTGACCCGAATGTTACTGATTTTCCCTAATTCATCGGCGAGCACCTGCATCAGGCCTTCGGTCGCAAATTTGGAGACGGCATACCCTCCCCAGAATGCTCGCCCCCGACGCCCCACACCAGAGCTGGTGAATACGACCGATGCTAAAGGCGCTTGTTCGAGCATTGGTAGCAGGGCTTGGGTCAGCATGAAGGCAGCGTTGACGTTGACCTGCATAATTTGGTGCCAGAGTGCTGCGCTGGTTTGGGCGAGGGGCTTACGATCTCCAAGAATGCTGGCATTGTGAAGCAAGCCATCGAGCTTAGGAATTGAGCCTGCTAGCTCTGCGGCAAGAGCCATCAAGTCATCGTGCCCGGCTTTCGCGAGATCTGTTGGGATGATTGCCGGCACGGCACCACCTTCAGACACGATGGTGTCATAAACGGCCTCCAGTTTGGCCTCTGTTCGACCCAACAACAGAACCTCGGCCCCATGCCTAGCAAATGTGAGTGCGGCGGCTTTGCCAATCCCGTCGCCTGCGCCGGTTATTAAAATGGTCTTTCCCGCCAATACGTGGGAGTCGGGGAGCCACTGATCCGGTAAAAATGTCATTGAATTAATTGCCTAATAAATGAGGTGAGCTCAAGGCTCGAAAACGCGATTTTGTCGGCGTTCCAAGAGGCTGGGTCTTCCCCCGCGCCTAGATAACCATAGGCTGCGGCAATGGTATAGCAACCGGCGCGCTTGCCGGCCTCGATATCTCTTTTGTGATCGCCGACATAAATAGCACGATGAGGCTGACATTGAAGTAGCGAACAGCAGCGTAAAATGGCTTCTGGGTGAGGTTTGGGTTCAGCCACCTCACAGGGTGTTACCAAGGCGTTGGTCGGTGGATTAAAATCCATAGCGGCCATGAGAGGTTCTGCAAAGCGACGCATTTTGTTGGTCACCACGCCCCAGGGAATGTCGCTAAGGTACAGTTCTCGCACTAATTCCCGCAAACCCTCATAGGGGTGCGCCGAGCGCCCTAACTGCTGCTCATAGGTATTCAGAAATTCATCGCGTAGCACGTCAAACTCGGGCATTTCCGGTTCGCAGTCAAACGCCGCTGCAATCATACCCGCAGCCCCGTTAGAGACCACAGACCGTATTCTCTCTTCCGCAATATCGGCGAGGTGGCGAGTGCGCCGCATCTGTTGCACGACGGCAACAAATTCACTGGCGGTATCGACCAGTGTGCCGTCAAGGTCAAAAAGAACCGCCTCTGGTTTGCTGGGCCCTGGCATCGGGTCAGGGTGCCTTTGGCTTGGTAGCTCTAACCATATAGTTGACGGATACATCTCGCGGATGCAGCCGGTAATGCTGGGTAACAGGATTATAGGTTAGCCCAGACATTTGAGTGAGGGTTAATCCGGCTTCACGTATCCAGGTGGCGAGTTCTGAGGGTTTTATAAATTTGCTGTACTCATGGGTGCCTTTGGGGAGTAAGTTAAGGATGTACTCTGCTCCGACGATGGCGAAGATAAAGGCCTTGGGGTTCCTGTTAATGGTCGAAAAATACAGGTCGGCGCCGGGTTTTGCTAAATCTGCGCAGGCTTTAATCACGGCCCCGGGATCGGGAACATGCTCTAACATTTCAAGGCAGGTAACGACGTCATAGGTTCCGCTTTCACGCTCAGCCAACTGCTCAGCGGTGATCTTTTCATAATTAATGTCTAAGCCGCTCTCGAGTTGATGCAGGCGCGCCACGCTCAAGGGGGCTTCTCCCATATCAATACCTTTGACCGTTTGCGCGCCGCGCCAGGCCATGGCTTCGGTTAATAAACCACCACCGCAGCCCACATCTAACAAAGTTTTCCCAGCGACCGCAGAACGCTCGTCGATCCAACCCGCTCTGAGGGGGTTGATTTCATGAAGGGGCTTAAATTCGCTGTTGGGATCCCACCAGCGGGCAGCTAATGCTTCAAACTTTGCGATTTCTGCTGGGTCAACATTAGCTGCTGTGGTCATGAAAGGTCACTTCCTGTTTGATCAATGGAGGCTTGATGGGCCTTGAATTTCTCCGGCCAGCGGGCGACGCGTGCCGAGATGTCGGCCGGCGTCAGCGTGACAGGCTGGCCGTCGCGGACTAGCGGCTGCCCTGCGACCCAACTGTGCGTTAATTCGCTGCCGCTGGTCGCATAAACGATTTGTGAAATGATGTTGTTAAGGGGTTGGGTATGGGGTTGACTCAAGTCCAGTGCTATCAAATCAGCGGCTTTCCCAGGTTCGATCGAACCGATGGTTTTTTCAAGTCCCAGCGCCCGTGCGCCACCCATGGTGGCGAGCTCAAGTGCCCTGGTCGCCGGAAGCGCGGTAGCTTCTAGGGACTCTAATTTGGCCAATAATGCTGTCATCTGCAGCTCCGCCAGCATATTCAACCGATTGTTACTGGCGGCACCGTCGGTGCCTAAAGCAACGTTCACTCCGGCTTTCAGGAGTCGATCTACCGGGCTTATGCCAGAAGCCAGCTTCATGTTGGATCGCGGGCAGTGAATGACGTGGCTGTTGGTGCTGGAGAGCAGTTCGATGTCGTCATCTGACAGCGCCGTCATGTGCACACACTGCGTGCGTGGACCGAGTAAACCTAGGCGATTCAAAACACTAATCGGGCGTTCACCGTGGGCTTCCAGGGCCATGTTGATCTCAGCTTGGGTTTCGTGGAGGTGAATTTGCAGCGGGGCATCGAGTTCGTGAACCAAGGTGGCAATTTTCTGCAAAGTGGATTCTGGCACGCTGTAGGTCGAATGCGCGCCTATACCTACCTGAATCAAGGTGTGGTCTCGATACTCGTCGCGCAGGGCGAGCCCTTTTTCCAGGCAGGCCTCGCTGTCGCTTGCCCACGCTGTGGCCACATCAATAACAGGGAAAACCAGTTGTGCTCTCAACCCCGCGAGGTCCGCCCGCTGGGCGGTAACATCGGGGAAAAAATACATGTCACTGAAAGTCGTGGTTCCCCCCATCACCAAATCAAGCAATGCGAGGTCTGTCCCATCGCGAACAAAAGCCTCGGAAACAAACGCCGCTTCCAAAGGCCAGATATGGTCCTGCAGCCAACTGAGTAAGGGGGCGTCGTCTGCAATGCCGCGCAAAAGTGTCATAGCGCCGTGACCATGGGCATTAATAAGCCCGGGCAGCAGAACCTGCGACGGCAAATGCAGGTGTTCTGCGGCCTGAATCCGTAGCGCTTCAGCCGTGGGCTCAATGCGGGTAATTCTGCCATCACTGACGACAACACTATGCTCGGTGAGAACTTGGCCTTGCGGTACCACGGGTACAATCCACTTGGGGTGGATAACAAGATCAGCGACAGATGATAGGTTTGAAGGGTTCATGAGCACAGTATAACCGGTGCCCTGTCGCCTTGCCCGCTATGGACACCGTAGATGGCCTCAGAGGGCTGAATTTGATATGCTAGGGCCCATCAGCATGGCTGATAACTCCCCCGATCAGACAAAGCAGTTCTAATGGCAGAGACACCCAAAGAAATCGCACGGGAAGTGCTTCCCGTCAACATCGAAGACGAGCTCAAACAGTCGTACATGGACTACGCTATGAGCGTTATCGTAGGGCGAGCATTGCCCGACGTGCGCGATGGCTTGAAGCCGGTGCACCGGCGAGTGCTCTTCGCAATGAATGAGCTCAACAACGACTGGAATAAGGCATATAAAAAGTCGGCCAGAATCGTCGGAGATGTGATCGGTAAATACCACCCGCATGGAGACTCTGCGGTATACGACACGATTGTTCGCATGGCGCAGGACTTTTCACTGCGTTACACCCTGGTCGATGGACAGGGGAATTTCGGCTCTATAGACGGGGATTCAGCCGCGGCTATGCGTTACACCGAAATTCGCATGAGTAAGTTGGCCCATGCGCTGCTCGCTGATCTGGATAAAGAAACGGTCGACTTTGTCGATAATTATGATGGCTCCGAGCAAATCCCCGTGGTCCTGCCTACCCGTGCCCCCAATCTTCTCATCAATGGGTCTTCGGGCATTGCCGTGGGAATGGCAACCAACATTCCGCCCCACAATCTTAGAGAGGTTGTGGCGGGCTGCCTGGCGTTTATCGATAACCCCGAGATCGATGTCGATGGGCTCATGGAGTATATCCCGGGCCCCGACTTTCCAACCGGAGCCATTATTAACGGGCGGGCTGGCATTGTTCAGGCGTACCGCACAGGACGGGGGCGTATTTATGTCCGGGCGCGAGCCGAAGTTATTACCGATGAAAGCCGTGGCAAAGACACCATCATTATTCATGAAATTCCTTATCAGCTAAACAAGGCGCGGTTAATCGAGCGTATTGCAGAACTGGTTAAAGAGAAGAAGCTAGAGGGCATTACTGAGTTACGGGACGAGTCCGATAAGGACGGGCTGCGCGTGGTTATTGAATTACGCCGCGGTGAAATGGGCGATGTCGTACTGAATAACCTATACGCTCAAACCCAGCTGCAGTCGGTGGTCGGCATCAATATGGTTGCCCTGGTCGACGGCCAGCCACGCACCCTGAATCTGCTTGAAATGATCGAAGCGTTTGTGCGTCATCGGCGCGAGGTGGTAACGCGAAGAACGGTGTATTTATTGCGCAAAGCCCGCGAACGTGGCCATGTCCTCGAAGGGCTCGCCATCGCGCTGGTGAATATTGATGAAATCATCGAGCTCATTAAAACGTCGCCAACACCCGCCGATGCTAAATCTGGGCTGGTGGCGAAGTCTTGGCATTCTGGAGAAGTCACAGGAATGCTGGAGCGCGCCGGAGAGGATGCATGCCGCCCTGACGACTTGCCCGCCGAATTTGGACTGCACGGAGATCAGTACTTTTTGTCCCCCGCGCAGGCGCAGGCAATCTTGGAGTTACGACTGCACCGGTTGACCGGCCTAGAGCACGAAAAGCTCTTGCAGGAATACTCAGATAAGTTGGTTGAAATTGCGGGTTATCTTGAGATTCTTCAAGATCCAGACCGTTTGCGTCAGGTTATTCGCGATGAGCTCAAAGATTTGGTCGAGGAATTTGGTGACGACCGACTCACCGAAATTACAGACTCTACCCACGACCTGAGCGTTGAAGATCTGATCACAGAAGAAGATCGTGTGGTGACGATATCTCACGGAGGCTATGCAAAAACCCAGTCGCTGTCAGACTATCAGGCACAGCGTCGGGGCGGTACAGGACGATCAGCAACGGCGGTTAAAGACGAAGACTTTGTGGAGCATCTACTCATTGCGAGTACCCATGCGACGATTTTGTGCTTCTCTGACCTCGGCAAAGTTTATTGGTTAAAGGTATTTCATATTCCTTTGGCGAGCCGCAATGCCAGAGGTCGACCTATGGTCAATTTGCTGCCCCTTGATGAAGGTGAGCGCATCACATCCATACTACCCGTGGAAGGCTATGAGGAAGGGCATTTCATCTTCATGGCGACCGCACGTGGCATTGTGAAGAAAACCGATATGCAGCAATTTGCTCGACAGCGCAGTGTGGGCTTGCGAGCGCTGGAGCTTGAGGCCGATGACTGGCTGGTGGGAACTGCGGTAACCGACGGAAGTTGCGATGTCATGCTGCTGTCGAGTGAGGGTAAGGCCGTCAGATTTCAAGAGCAGGCCGTTCGTGCGATGGGCCGAACAGCTCGTGGTGTTAGAGGCATTAAATTGGGCGATGAACACCGGCTGATATCACTCATTGTTCCCCAAGCAGACAGCACTATTTTAACCGTCAGTGAAAAAGGGTACGGGAAACGCACTGACACAGCGGAGTTTCCCTGTAAGGGCCGCGGCACCAAAGGCGTGATTGCCATGGCGACAAACGCTAAAAATGGTCCGCTCGTAGGCGCCGTACAAGTTTCCGCTAGCGATGAAATTATGTTGATCTCAGATCAGGGCACGGCGGTTAGAACGCGGGTTGAGGAAATATCGACGCTGGGCCGTAATACACAGGGCGTTCGAGTGATCAAAACCCGCGACGACGAAAAGTTGGTGCGCCTGAGCCGAATTGTTGAGGACGACGGCGCTGTGCCCGTCGAAGACATGGCAGAATCTGCTGATGCCCCTGAATCTGAGGTGTCGGCGGCTAACGGGGATACTGGAGAGTCTTGAATCGTGTCTCGAGTCCATAATTTTTGCGCTGGCCCTGCGGCCCTGCCCGAGGCGGTGCTGGCAAAAGCTCAGGAAGAAATGCTTGAATGGCAGGGGCAAGGCGCCTCCGTTATGGAGCTAAGCCATCGCAGCAAAGCCTTTATAGACGTTATGGAGCAGGCAGAAGCTCGGTTGAGGCGCTTGCTGGGTGTGTCCGACGACTACGCGGTGTTGTTTCAGCAGGGCGGCGCGAGTCAGCAATTTGCCGCTGTGCCGCTTAATTTGAGTTTAGAAGCCGACAATGCCGACTATTTAGTCACCGGCCAGTGGTCGAAAAAAGCGTTTGCCGAAGGCGCTCGATTCGTCACTGCTCACTGTGTCGCAGATGGTAGCGCAGACAACTTTATGTCACTTCCCCCGAGCGATGACTGGTCGATATCCGGGGGCCGTTATTTTCACTATTGCCCTAATGAAACCATTGGCGGGCTAGAGTTTTCCACGATTCCTGAGGTTGGCTCACCTCTGGTCGCCGATATGTCCTCGACTTTATTGTCGCGTCCTATCGATGTCACCCAATTTGGTGTTATCTATGCCGGTGCCCAGAAAAATATCGGCCCAGCTGGATTGGCCTTGGTGTTGGTTCGTAAGGAGCTTCTTGGCCGAGCTAGGCCCAGTTGTCCTGCAATGCTGAATTGGGACACCGCCGCGGCTAATGGCTCAATGTACAACACGCCCCCAACCTTTGCTGTTTATTTGACGGGTTTGGTTTTTGAATGGCTTGAATCTATGGGGGGGCTAGAGGTGATGGGCGCCATCAATGCGCGAAAAGCTGCGCGACTTTATGGCCAGATTGATAACTCCAGTTTTTATAGTAACCCTGTCGATGAGTCGGCGAGGTCTTGGATGAACGTGCCCTTTACCCTGGCTGATGCCGCACTCGATACGGTATTTCTTGATGAAGCAGAGCAGGCGGGTTTGACCAATTTGAAGGGACATCGTTCGGTGGGGGGTATGCGAGCGAGCATTTACAATGCGGTGCCAGAAGCGGCGGTTGAAGCGCTGTGTTCTTTTATGTCCGAGTTTGAGCAACGTTACGGTTAAGCTATGGCGACTGATGAGCAACTTGAAACCATTCGGGCTCGTATCGACGATATCGATGGGCAATTGCTGTCTCTAATTAGTGACCGCGCGCGCTGTGCTCAAGAAGTTGCCGAAATCAAACTTGCTGCTGTCCAAGCCGATACCCAAACCTCGCCGCTGTTTTATCGTCCTGAACGCGAGGCTCAGGTGCTTCGTGCTATTCAGAAAAGGAACCCTGGGCCGTTACCCGACGACTACATGGCTAGGATTTTTCGCGAAATCATGTCCAGCTGTCTAGCGCTTGAGAACCCCTTAACGGTGGCGTTTTTGGGCCCGGTAGGTACCTATACTCAGGCCGCAGCCCGCAAACACTTTGGCCAATCGGCTTTGCCTCATGCGCAATCTTCAATACAAGGCGTATTTAGAGAGGTGGAAGAACGCCGCTGCGATTTCGGCGTGGTGCCTGTAGAGAATTCTACGGAGGGCATGATCGGACAAACGCTGGATTGTTTTCTCGAGTCCCCTTTGCGCATTGTGGGCGAAGTTGAGCTGCCTGTGGTTCACCATTTGTTCGTGGGTCAAGCCACAGGTGACGGTGACATAAATAAGGTATGTGGTCATCCCCAGGCTTTGGCTCAGTGTCGAGCTTGGCTGGAAACCCATTTACCGCAAGTGCCTCTGGAGCAGGTGGCTAGCAATGGCGAAGCCGCTCGACGAGCACAATTTGAAGAGGGCGTGGCGGCCATTGCGGGGGATATCGCCGCTGAGATGTATACCCTAAAAAAGCGCGAGGTATCGATTCAGGATTACGCGAGTAATACGACGCGATTTTTGGTGTTAGGGCGCGACTTTGTTCCCGCCAGTGGCCAAGATAAAACCTCAGTCATTATTGCCAGTCGCAATCGCCCCGGAGCCCTTCTCAATTTGCTGAGACCCTTTGAAGATGCGGGGATTAGTTTGACCCGCATTGATTCTAGGCCCTCAAAGACCGAAAAATGGACGTACGTGTTTTACATTGAATTTGAGGGGCATCTCGAGGATCAAATCGTCGATCAAATTATGAACGAGCTTGAAGAGCAGTCGATTATGCTCAAACGGCTGGGCTCTTACCCTTGTGCCCCCATCTAGCGTTCTGAGTCCGTGGCATCTCTAAATACCGCAAAGGTCGTCTTTTTAGGGCTTGGATTAATATCTGGGTCCCTGGCCCTTGCACTTAAGCGTAACGGTTGGGTGGGTAAGATCACCGCTTGGGGTCCGCGAGCCCCCAGTCTTGAGCGTGGCTTGGCACTGGCCGTAATCGACGATTTTGACCTAGATCTCAGCCAGGCCATTGCAGGGGCTGATGTGCTTGTGATCGGCGCGCCACCGATTTCGACGGGGGAGCTATTGGCGACTTTACCCCGTCGACTGGAGGCCCTAAATGCGACACCCATTATTACCGACTTGGCCAGTATGAAGGGCTGGGTGATTGATCAAATGCCTGAGAGTTACCCCCGGTTTGTGCCAGGACACCCCATTGCGGGCTCCGAAAACAGTGGCGTGATGGCGGCTAGAGCTGACCTTTTTGTCGGGCGAGAGGCTATTCTAACGCCGGATGCCTCCACAGACCCCGAGGCCGTTAAATGGGTGACCGCGATGTGGGAGAGCGTTGGATCACGGGTGACGGTTATGTCCGCCACAGATCACGACGCGGCGCTTGCTGCGAGTAGTCACTCACCTCATATGCTGGCCTATGCACTGACCATGGCTTTGGCAAATGACCCTTTAAATCCTATGCGCCATGGTGGCGGTGCACTGCGTGACATGACCCGAATAGCCGCGTCAGATCCTGTGATGTGGCGTGACGTGGCGCTTACCAATAAAGGGTCTTTGATTGATGCACTGACGGCGGTAGAAGATCAGCTGTCTGTGCTCAAAGCGCTGATTGCCAGCGGTGATGGTGAAGAGCTTGAGCGTTATTTTGCAATCTGCCGCTCGGTTCGACGTGAGCATGATCGGGTGCTGAACCCTTTAGACCCCAGTGCGAGTGCACAGTTAACTGAAGACGCTGACAAAGGACGAGATCTTTCATGAAGTTTGTTGTGCAGCCTGGGGGCCACTTAACGGGTGAACATCGCGTGCCTGGAGATAAGTCAATGTCTCACCGCGCCGTGATGCTGGGGTCCTTGGCAGAGGGTGTAACAGCTGTCGCTGGATTCCTCGAAGGCGAAGATGCCCTAAGGACAATTGCGGCTTTTCGCCAGATGGGAGTAGCCATAGAAGGCCCCGAAGCGGGAAGTTTGTCGATTACAGGTGTTGGTTTATACGGGCTGAAGGCACCTGATCAAGCCCTAGATTTGGGTAATGCCGGCACGGGCATGCGCCTTTTTGCAGGTATTCTAGCGGGTCAAACTTTCGATTCTGAACTTGTGGGTGATGCTTCGCTGATGCAAAGGCCTATGGGAAGGGTGATCAATCCCCTGTCTAAAATGGGTGCCCGCATTGATGCTTTGTCTGAGGGACGGCCCCCGTTGGTGATTTCCGGAGGACAGTCTTTGCAGGGAATCCACTACGATCTGCCCATCGCCAGTGCTCAGGTTAAATCATGTGTACTGCTGGCAGGATTGTACGCAAGGGGCAGAACGTCAATTACCGAGCCTGCACCGACTCGGGACCATACTGAGCGAATGCTTAGCGGCTTTGGTTATGACGTTGATAATACGAATGGGGTGATCGGTCTTGATGGGGGTGGTCGTTTACAGGGGACCTCAATTGACATACCGGCGGATGTTTCCTCGGCCGCGTTTTTACTGGTTGGGTCGAGTATCGCGCCAGGTTCCGATGTGCTTTTAAAGCATGTTGGTATGAATCCAACGCGCGTAGGTATTCTCAATATATTGACCCTGATGGGCGCTGACATCACCGTTCGCAATCCTCGCGAGATTGGTGGAGAGCCCGTGGCTGACTTGCAGGTCCGCTACGCGCCACTGCACGGAATTGATATACCTGAAGATGAAGTCCCCTTGGCAATTGATGAGTTTCCCGCGCTGTTTATTGCCGCCGCCTGCGCGACCGGAACCACCATTCTCCGCGGTGCCAGCGAGCTCCGTGTTAAAGAAAGTGACCGCATTGCGGCCATGGCCGAGGGATTAACTACCCTGGGCATAAAAAACGAACCAACCCCGGACGGCATTGTGATTGAAGGTGGAAAACTAAGTGGTGGCTCAGTCCGGACTTTTCATGACCACCGTATTGCTATGGCTTTTGCGATTGCGGGGCTGCGTGCATCAGCACCCATAGAGGTTCTTGATTGCGATCATGTTGCCACTTCCTTTCCTGGATTCGCTGAGTTGATATCGAGTGCCGGCCTTAAGCTTGATGCTCGCCCATGACTAAAGCGCCGGTTATCTGTGTTGATGGCCCAAGCGGAGCCGGCAAAGGCACACTGAGTACTCGGCTGGCCGAAGCCTTGGGATGGCACTTACTGGACAGCGGTGCTTTATATCGCATTGTGGGTCATGCTTGTGTGCTTCGGGATATCAGTTGGCAAGACGAAGCGCGGGTTGTTGAAGTGGCCGAAACCCTCGATGTGCAATTTGTGCCATCACCCTCTGGCGTAGCGGTCTGGCTTGGGGGCAAGGATGTAACCCCACAAATTCGTTCTCAAGACGGAAGCCGCGGAGCTTCTGCAGTCGCGGTACTGGAAAAGGTGAGGGTGGCACTGCTGAATCGTCAGCGGACGCTGGCGACGTTGCCGGGGCTGGTGGCCGACGGACGGGATATGGGTACTGTGGTCTTTCCTGATGCGGCCCTAAAAATCTTCCTAACCGCTTCACCACAAGCGAGGGCACGCAGGCGTCAGGCACAGTTGCTCGAGAAAGGCGAAAGTGTTAGCCTGCCGCGCCTTTTGCAATCCATCAACGAGCGTGACGAGCGTGATACCAACCGCTCCGCGTCGCCGCTGGTAGCTGCCGAAGATGCGGTTCATATAGATAGCTCTGCGCTGTCTATAGACGCGGTCTGCGATCGTGTATTCGAGCTCGCAGCAGGCAAAGGGTTAATAGCGCGGTCGCCGAACTGAAGGCCAGATACCTCGGCAACCGCTAATTTGAGCAGACCCAATCCTATCTGGGGATTGGCTAGGCATACTATGCCGCAACAACAGGAACGTCCCATGAGCGAATCGTTCGCAGAATTATTTGAAGAAAGCTTAAAAACCGTCGATATGGAGCCCGGATCTATCGTAACCGGTGTTGTCATCGATATTGACAACGAGTGGGTTACTGTTCACGCAGGCCTCAAGTCTGAAGGTGTGATCCCACTCGATCAGTTCACCAATGCCAACGGTGAGTGCACACTCAATATTGGCGACGAAGTTCAGGTAGCCCTTGAAACTGTTGAAGACGGTTTCGGCGAGACCAAGCTTTCTCGTGAAAAGGCCAAGCGTGCCGAGGCGTGGAAGCGCTTAGAGGCAGCGCATGTGGCAGACGAAGTCGTAACCGGCATCATAAACGGCAAGGTTAAAGGCGGATTCACTGTTGATATCGAATCTATTAGAGCCTTTTTGCCCGGTTCATTGATCGATGTACGTCCGGTTCGCGAGACTACGCACCTTGAAGGTAAGGAGCTCGAATTTAAGGTCATTAAGCTCGATCAGAAGCGTAACAACGTGGTTGTGTCTCGCCGTGCTGTTATGGAAGCCGCAAACAGCCAAGAACGGGAAGAACTGCTTGAAAATCTGCAAGAGGGCATGTCTGTCAAAGGCGTGGTCAAGAACCTCACAGATTATGGCGCCTTTGTGGATCTTGGCGGGGTTGATGGTTTGCTGCACATCACCGATATGGCTTGGAAGCGTATTAAGCACCCCAGTGAGATTGTAGAAGTTGGTCAAGAGATGGATGTCAAAATCCTCAAGTTTGATCGCGAGCGCAATCGCGTTTCACTAGGCTTAAAGCAACTGGGTGAAGATCCATGGGTAGAGATCACCAACCGTTACCCTGAGGGTGCTCGGGTTAACGCTAAGGTAACTAACCTGACTGACTACGGTTGCTTTGCTGAGATCGAAGAGGGCGTTGAAGGCCTGGTTCACGTCTCTGAGATGGATTGGACCAACAAAAACGTTCACCCCTCAAAGATTGTGCAGCTAGGTGATGAAGTTGAAGTCATGGTTCTTGATATTGACGAAGACCGTCGTCGCATCTCTCTGGGCATCAAACAGTGCACTCAGAACCCATGGGATGCGTTTGCGTCAGACCATGCTAAAGGTGATCGGATTTCAGGCACCATTAAGTCAATCACTGATTTTGGCATCTTTATCGGCCTCGATGGCGCTATTGATGGTCTGGTGCACTTGAGCGACATCAGCTGGAATGAAACAGGTGAAGAAGCTGTTCGTAACTACAAAAAGGGAGACGAGATAGAGACAGTTATTTTATCGATCGACCCTGAGCGCGAGCGGATTTCTCTCGGTATCAAGCAGATGGAAGAAGACGCCTTTACACTCTATGTAAGTGACAATGACCGAGGCACTATCGTTACCGGTAAAGCTGTGGAAGTTGATGCCAAAGGTGTACTGATCAAGCTTTCAGACGAGGTATCAGGGTATCTGAAGGTTGGAGATATCAGTGTTGATCGCATTGAGGATGCGCGTTCGGTTATCAATGTAGGTGATGCTGTAGAAGCTAAAATCACCAACGTTGACCGTAAAAACCGTACCCTCGGTCTGTCAATAAAGGCCAAGGATATCGACGACGAGAAAGATGCCGTTGAAACCCTCAAGCAGCAAGA
>JAQWYY010000277.1 GCA_029253705.1 Luminiphilus sp.
GTTTTCCCCATTCTTGACGCCCGAGGTCGGGTCATTGCTTTTGGTGGCAGGGTGCTTGGTGACGATAAACCCAAATATTTAAACTCGCCTGAAACGCCGGTTTTCCACAAGTCACGAGAGCTTTACGGCCTTTACCAGGCGCGTAAGTCAGAACGCAGCCTCAACCGCATCGTTGTTGTCGAAGGCTACATGGACGTTATTGCCCTCGCGCAGTACGGCATTGGCTATGCTGTGGCCACGCTGGGGACCGCAACCAGCGAAGCCCACATGGAACGGTTGTTCCGCCACGTTCCCGAGGTCGTGTTTTGCTTTGACGGCGACGAGGCTGGACGCAAAGCGGCTTTTCGCGCTTTGGAGAGCACCCTTCCGGTTATGCAAGACGGGCGACAGGCACGCTTCTTATTTGTTCCCGATGGTGAAGACCCAGACTCGCTGGTGCGCGCTCGAGGGGCAGAGCATTTGGAACACCTGTTTTCCTCTGCCACACCCCTGGAGGAGTTTCTCTTTGATTGGGTAGCAAAAGACTTGGACATTAGCACCTTGGATGGCCGAGCACGGTTCTCAAAGCAAGCCGCACCCTACGTGCACCTCATTCCAGAAGGCGTCTTTAAAGCCCTTATGTATCAGTCCCTTGCAGATCGCACGGGTATCGACATTGACAGCCTGAAACGGTTGCAGGCCCCGCCGCCCGATCCACAGGCCGATCAGACAAACAGCGCCCAGTCGGGGTTCTCCAGTGAAGTCGGGGCCTATCACAACGTTGATGAAGGCTATTCCGACGACCATGACGGCCCACCGCCCGGGCTGGACATAGAGCCATATCCTGATTCTGAGGGGGCACCCTCGGAGCCTCATCACGACAGCCTAACGCTCACCAGCGGCAGCACGACCCAAAGACTACTAGGGCTGTTGGTGCTCAATCCACAACTTGCCAAGACGCTGGATGCCTCATTAATACCCAAAGAACAGCGGCGAGATATTGCGCTTTTGACAGATGTGATTGAGAGCATAAACAGCCAGCCTGATATTTCTACCGCTTCGCTACTGGGATTCTGGCACGGCACACCTGAAGGCCAGCTGCTAACAGACCTTGCGGGCCGGGAGCCTATTGAGGACCCCGATCAGCTTTCAGAACTCGCAGACGCTTTGTTTCAACAACTGCTACGAGAGGGCCCATTGAGCCAGCTTAAGCAAGAAGCTGCGCTGCTAAAAGCCAAGCCCTATGAGGCGCTCAACGATTCTGAAAAACAGGAATTAATGCGCCTGACGCGAGACATTCGAAGCCTATCGAGGCGCAGCTAAACTGAGCTGAAACGCACTATTGACGCCAAAAACTCGCCGAATAAGGCTAGACTTGGCGCCGCAGCTGGTAATAAACCGTAAATCAGTGTTTTTTAATGGTCGGACTAGCCTTTGCGCGCTACAATCTCGCTCTTAATTTTTTCACATAATTACAGGTTCCACGCATGTCCGAAAAAGTGCACCAGCAATCTCGCCTTAAAGCGCTAATTGCTAAGGGTAAGGAGCAGGGCTACCTCACCTACGCCGAAGTCAACGATCACCTGCCTCAAGATATTTCTGAACCCGACCAGGTCGAAGACATCATTCAGATGATCAACGACATGGGTATTCAGGTTTTTGAGCAAGCCCCCGATGCCGACGAGCTGATCCTGACTGAAGGTGATCGATCTGCTGACGAAATCGCCGCCGCTGAAGCCGCTGCCGCCCTCGCCGCCGTTGAAAACGAAGCCGGACGCACCACCGACCCTGTTCGCATGTACATGCGGGAAATGGGGACCGTTGAGTTGCTGACCCGAGAAGGCGAGATTGTTATCGCCAAGCGCATCGAGGAAGGCATTCGCGAGCTCATGGCAGCCATGGCGCACTACCCGGGTGTCGCTCGAAAGCTTAGCAACGCCTACGACATGGTGGCCAAGGAAGAGCGCAAACTCTCAGACATTTTAATTGGCTACCTCGATCCGGCAGAGCACGTCCCTTCAGCTCAAGAAATGGCAGAAGCCGCCGAAGCCGCTGCAGCCAACTCTACCGATGACGACGACGAGACCGAAGTCGAGACGGGTCCAGACCCGGTTGAGGCAAAGAAGCGATTTACTGCATTAAAGCGACAGTGCACCAAAACTGAAAAAGCCATTGCTACCCACGGCTACAGTCACAAAACTGCAACCGCGGAAATGAACAAATTGGGCGAGCTGTTTAAGTTCTTCAAGCTAACCCCCCGCGTTTTTGACCCACTGGTCGATGAGCCCCGTGAGTCCCTCTACATTATTCGCAAACAGGAAAGGGCCATCATGCGTATTGCCGTTCGCGAATGCCGAATGGATCGCAAAGAATTTATTAAGAGTTTCGCAGGCTCTGAGAGTGACAGTCGCTGGCTTTCTCGGGTCGCCAGAAAGAAAGACATTGGTGCACGCTTAGCACTGCACAAAGACGATATTCAACGGATGCAGCGGCGTATTAGCGAAGTCGAACAGGCTACCGGCCTAAGCGTAGCTGAGATTAAAGAAATTAATCGCCGCATGAGCATGGGTGAAGCCAGAGCTCGCCGTGCCAAGAAAGAAATGGTGGAAGCCAACCTGCGTCTGGTTATCTCTATTGCGAAGAAATACACCAACCGCGGATTACAATTCCTAGATCTGATTCAGGAAGGCAACATTGGCTTGATGAAGGCGGTCGACAAATTTGAATACCGACGCGGCTATAAGTTTTCGACCTACGCCACTTGGTGGATTAGACAGGCCATTACCCGGTCAATTGCTGATCAGGCCCGCACCATCCGTATTCCAGTGCATATGATTGAGACCATTAACAAGCTCAATCGTATTTCACGGCAGATGCTGCAAGAAATGGGTCGTGAGCCTACGCCAGAAGAATTGGGCGAGCGCATGGAGATGCCAGAGGACAAAGTCCGCAAGGTGCTGAAAATTGCTAAAGAACCCATTTCTATGGAAACGCCCATTGGCGACGACGAAGATTCGCATCTGGGCGACTTTATTGAAGACGTGACCATATCAAGCCCAGTCGACTCGGCCACAGAAGAGGGACTGACTGAAGCGACTCAAGATGTCCTTGCAGGCCTGACCGCCAGAGAAGCAAAAGTACTGCGCATGCGCTTTGGTATTGGCATGAACACCGACCATACCCTAGAGGAAGTTGGTAAGCAGTTTGATGTGACCCGGGAACGCATTCGCCAAATTGAAGCCAAAGCCCTGCGTAAGCTGCGTCATCCCACACGGTCGGATTACCTGCGCAGTTTCCTCGACGAGTAATTTAGGCAAGAGCCAACTGAAAAGTATTAGAGCGGGCTTAACGGCCCGCTTTTTTTTGCTCGAGCCGTTTGCGCTCCTTCACACCGGGTGTGTGGAGTACAGCAGGCCTCGGACTTCGCCGTCCTGAGTTGTAAGCGAGTCGCAATCTCCAATTTACACGCTCCCTAAGCTTCAACCTGCGGAAAGCGCGCAAACCCTGAAGAAATTTGCCGTTACCTGGCGTTTATCTGCCAGCACTGAAAGGCGCTGTCCTTTACGCCTCAGTGGCTTACACTGTCTATGTTACCAAGGACCCCGGGGGGAGGACCTATGAACAATAAAACAACTCGCTGGATGGCGTTGATTGCTGTGGCCCTGACTTTGTGGGGCTGCGGAGAACCTAAAAACACAACTCATAGTGGTCAGACATCCGATGCACTGATTAACCCCCAACATGCCGGTGCGGGGGATTACGCCGCTCAATGCCTCTCTTGCCATGGTACTCAGGGTCTTGGACAGGAAGCGCTGCAAGCGCCTGCCTTAACTTCCCTTGACCCTGTTTATATTGCGCGCCAGCTCCGTCACTTTAGAGATGGCGTGCGGGGTGCGCACCCTGAAGACACGCATGGATCAATAATGGCCGCCAGCAGTGCGGGGCTCAGTGATGCCAGCATCGCTGATCTGACCGGCTATATCGATGCGCTGCCTAATGTTTTGCCGGCTGCCACTATTAAAGGCGACGTTGCTCAGGGCAAGGACTATCACCTCAACTTGTGCTCCGCGTGTCACGGCTCCAATGCCTTGGGCAATGTCGCCCTGGAGGCTCCCGCTCTAGCGGGGCTTAATGACTGGTATGTGTTGGCACAGTATGAAAAATTCCGCGGCGGTCTGCGAGGCGCTCATGCAGACGATCGCTGGGGTGTTCAAATGGTGAGGTTAGCCCCAGCGATCACCGATACCGACATTCTCGAATCGATTGCGGCTTACCTGGCCACCTTGCCCTCGGAAGCCTAAATGCGCGCCTTGCTCTACATTTGGCTGGCCCTGACAGCCGCAGGCTTTGCCACTGCTGGAGAGGCGCCAAAGTTATCAAACTTCTGCCCACCCGCCTTACGACTTGATGAGACGGGACACTGCAAACTGCACAGTCAGTATTTGGCTTACGACTCGCTATATGGCAAAGGGGTTGGTGGACCCAAAACGGGCCTACCTCCAGTACGAGACGGCTTCACCCCACAACAAATTGATCTGGGCCGCTACCTGTTCTTCGATCCGGTATTGTCGAGGAACGGTGAGGTAGCCTGCTCCACCTGTCACGACCCTGCGTTGGGCTTGAGTGATGGCAGACGTCTCAGCATAGGCGTACAAGGCACCGAAATTGCGCGGTCTGCACCCTCGCTGTGGAATGTCGCCTTTCTCCAGAAGTTGTTGTGGGACGGCAGTAAGTCGTCGTTGGAAGCGCAGCTGCAAGGCCCGCTCTATGCCGATAACGAAATGGGCAATGACCCCGCTACGCTGTTAGCAACACTTAAAAGCAACACGGTATATTCGAAACTCTTTAAAGAAGCGTTTGAAGAAAACGTACTCACCCTCGATCAGGTCTATGCCGCACTGGTCGCCTTTGAAAGCTCTCTCATTTCCCTCAACAGCCGCTATGACCTTTACGCCCATGGCATTCACGACGCCCTCTCACCTCCGGAGAAAGAGGGGCTTAACGTTTTTCGCTCATTCGTAGCGCGCTGTGCGGAGTGCCATACCCCGCCCCTGTTTACCAACCAGCAAATTGCCGTACTGGGAGTACCCGAACGTGACGGCCGTCCCCTAGATCCGGGTGCCGCCGGCTCATCGGGAGATGCTACGCAGCGGGGCGGCTTTAAAGTTCCCAGTTTGCGCAATGTGGCACTGACTGCCCCCTACATGCATGCCGGCAATTTTGACTCGCTGCGAGAAGCCGCCGCGTTTTATACCGGCGGTAGGGGTCATGGGGTTCCCGAGGGTGAAGACCTAAGGTTGCACTGGCATATTTGGAATCCCGAGCTCACCGACGACGAGCTCGATCGCCTCGTAGATTTTCTGCAGACCCTCACAGATCAGGCGTTCTTGCCCGAAATACCGCAGCATTTGCCTTCGGGGCTCCCCCCCGGCCGTGCTGCCAGACTTGCCCCCGAGGGCGAGACTGCGTTACACCATAGGTCTGATAGTAATTCTTCACGCACTGCTCAACTGTCTGAACAACCACCTGAACAACCAAAGGCACTGCCATGACACGCTCACAATCAATCTGTTTGCACTCGGCCCACGCCCATCGCGGCTTCAAAGCGCTGCTCGTTCTCTTCGCTTTTGCTGTGGGGAACAGCTACGCGGCTATTCACGATGTCCGTGAGGGCGACTCGATTCAAGCCGCTGTGGAAGCAGCGAGTCCGGGAGACGTTATTCAGGTACATCCCGGCCTGTACCGAGAAACCGTTTACGTCGACAAAGACGACATCACCCTGCGTGGCGTGGTGAAAGACGGAGAATGGCCTAATCTTGAGGGTGACAAGCAACTCAACGATGCCATTTTGTACTCGGGCAACGGCTTTACCGTGGAGTGGTTCAAAATAACGAACTACAAAGGCAACGCCATTATGGGGCAAGCCGGAAACAACTTTTCGATACGCAATAACTGGGTGATCGATACCGGCGTGTACGGCATCTTCCCTGAGTTTGGTGAAAACGGATTGATCGAAAATAACGTGCTCAGCGGCATCGAAGACGCCGCCATTTATGTGGGCATGAGTGATTACATCGACGTTCGCAACAACCGGGTATTTGATAACGTCGCCGGCATTGAAATTGAAAACAGCCGGCACGCCCTGGTTGAGGGCAACATTGCCCACAACAATACCGGCGGTATTTTAGTGTTTATTACGCCAGGACTGCCGATTAAAACCTCCTATGACGCC
>JAQWYY010000001.1 GCA_029253705.1 Luminiphilus sp.
CACTGCTACGCAGGGAGCCCAAAGCGATCGTGGCCTTGTGGTTAGAGGCCAGCCGGCGGGATAAGCGCGCTCAGGCCCTGCTGCGTCTTGCGGCAGATCAAGGCGTAACCGTCGAACGCGTTTCTGGAGCAGCCCTTGATGAAGTGGCGTCTGGCCGTCACCAAGGCATTGCAGCTCAGGTTAAATCGGGCGCAGCCACAGAAGCGATCGACGAGGTCGGTTTAATGGCCTTACTGCAACGTCAGGACTCACCTTTGCTATTGATTCTGGATGGGGTCACTGACCCACACAATTTGGGTGCCTGCTTGCGTACAGCTGATGCGGCGGGCGTCACGGCGGTCGTGGTGCCTCAAGATGGTGCTGCGGGCCTCTCGCCGGTCGCGCGTAAGGTAGCCTGTGGTGCCGCCGACACCGTGCCGTTCGTTCGAGTTACCAACCTCGCGAGAACGTTGGGACAACTTAAAGCGGCGGGTGTTTGGCTAATTGGTACCAGTGACAAAGCGTCCTGCACTGTATTTGAGCAGGATTTCTCTGGGCCCCTGGCCATAGTGATGGGTGCGGAGGGTGCGGGAATGCGACGCTTGACCGAGGAAAACTGTGATTTCTTGGTAAGTTTGCCCATGCAAGGAACCGTTTCTAGCCTGAATGTGTCCGTGGCTACGGGTATTTGCCTGTTTGGGGCGGTTAGGCAGCGACAAATCGCAAACTAGGCCCAAAATAGCGCCATTGCATTGTGTGTTGGTGCTGGGTAAACTCCGCGCCTCAGAAAATTAGGCGGGGTGTAAACCCCATCTCCTTGCCATACCGCGGACGCGGGTGGCGCAATCCGAAAGGAGTGATCGAGTGCGACACTACGAAGTTGTGTTTATGGTTCATCCCGACCAGTCAGAACAGGTCCCGGGCATGATCGAGCGTTATTCAGCCGTCATCACCAAAGACGGCGGAACAGTCCACCGGCTCGAGGACTGGGGTCGGCGTCAGCTGGCCTATCACATCAATAAGGTGCACAAAGCGCACTACATCTTGATGAATGTTGAAGCTTCCAATGAAGCGATGGAAGAGTTGAGCACTACCTTCCGTTACAACGACGCCGTTATCCGAAATCTCGTAATCCGCCGCGATGAGCTGGTGACTGAAGAGTCATTGATCATGAAGGCCGAGAAAGAGGATCGTGAGCGTAAATCTCGTTATCAGGAGCGACAGGCGGCAGAAACCGAGGCCCCAGAAGCTGAAAAGGATAATGAAGACGCTCCGGCAGAGGCCGAAGCCCCATCAGATTCAGATAACAGCGAGGAGTGAGCCATGTCTCGTTTTTTTCGTAGACGCAAGTTTTGCAAGTTTACCGCCGAAGGCATCAAAGAGATCGACTACAAAGATCTCGATACGCTGAAGCAGTACATCACTGAGACTGGAAAGATCGTACCCAGTCGTATTACGGGTACCAAGGCTAAGTACCAGCGACAGCTGGCCACGGCCGTCAAGCGTGCACGATTTTTGGCGCTGCTACCCTACACCGACGCTCACCAGTAAGCCGGTGAAGTAATGCGCGGCCTCGCAGAATTTATTATGCGTGGCCGCTGGCAGGCGCTAGCGGTTGCGGTGGTAGGCGCGGGAAGCCTGCTTTTTGGCTGGCTCAGTGCAGCCGCTATTGCGCTAGTAACGTTGCGCAAAGGGATCATTGACGGCAGTTGGCTGGTGCTCTGGGCATTGCTGCCAGCGTTATTAGCGGCTTGGATGAGTGGCGACATTGGCAGTATCGTGTTGCTCGCAGGTACCTTTGTACTGGCGGTGATACTGCGAACGACGGTTAGCTTGGCATTAGCGATTTTGGCCAGCGCAGCGCTCGGAATATTGGGTGGTGCGGGCTTGCTGCTGATTAGCGGTGAATTTTTAGACCAGCTGGTTGTGGTGTTCGCGGAGCTTATTGGTGACCTCGAAGCCAATATGAAGGCAAGTGGGGAGACGATAACGCTGCCGCGCCCTACACCTGGGCAGGTCGCTGGTATTCTCGCCGCCGGTAACGCAGTGACTGCAGTTTTGAGTTTGTTGTTGGCTAGATATTGGCAAGCCTTGTTGTACAACCCGGGAGGTTTTCGGGTTGAGTTCCACCGGTTACGTTTGCCGGTTGGTGCCACGCTAATTTTGGGTGGATTGGCCATTTTTTTATGGTTGCAAGCCTCTTGGATTAGCGGATGGGCAATGGTTTGGGCAGTGCCGTTGATGTTTGCGGGATTTGCTCTGGTGCACGCTTGGGTTGCGTTCACCCGCCGAGGTAACGGTAGCCTCGTCGCGTTTTATGCGATGTGGCTGTTTTTAGACCCAGTGAAAGGGTTGTTGTTGGGCTTGGTGATGGCCGATGCTCTTCTGGATTTCAGGCGTCGATGGTCTTCGGCGTCAACGGATGGGGAAGCCTGAGGCTTCTGGATTTTGTAGGAACGGTGTCGGGTAGGCCGACTGCGAGGAAGTTAAAATGGAAGTTATTTTGCTGGAAAACGTGGGTAACCTGGGAAGTCTGGGCGATAAGGTCGATGTCAAGGCAGGCTACGGGCGAAATTTTTTGATTCCCCATGGTAAGGCGGTCCCTGCGACGGGTGACAACGTGGCTAAATTTGAAGCGCGACGTGCTGAGCTCGAGGCCGCAGCAGCCGCTTCGTTGGAGGCAGCTGAGAAGCGTGCAGCGGCAATCGTCGAGTTGGCAGGCATTTCGATTGAGGCAACCGCGGGTGAAGAGGGCAAGCTCTTTGGTTCCGTGGGTACCCGCGATATCTCCGAGGCGATCACCGCAGCGGGTGTCGACATCGATAAAGCCGAAGTTCGCCTGCCAGAAGGCGTGATTAGGGATCTGGGCGAATACGAAGTTATGCTGCAGCTGCACGGCAATGTCGCCACCAGTATTGCCGTATCAGTCGTCCCTGCCTGAGCCGCTGAGCAGCGTTATTAGTAGGTAGATCATACTATCTAGCGTTGCAAACCAACTTGGGCGTACCCAGTACGCCCTAGCATGGGTTATGCTGCACTGCCGGCCACCGGATAGCTGTTAATGACTCAATCTTCATCTCCCTCCTACGCCCCTTCGACGGGTGACTTAGATCTCGAGCGCATTCGCATGCAGCCGCAGTCAGTTGAGGCCGAGCGGTCGGTTATTGGCGGTTTGCTAATTTCATCTGAAGGCTGGGATGCCATCGCTGAGATTGTGGTAGCTGAGGACTTTTACCGACCGGAACACCGAGCCATATTTCGTCAGATCGCAAAACTCGTCGATTTGGGCCAGCCCGTTGACGTGATAACAGTGGCTGACCGCTTGCTGGCCACGGGAGAGCTAGACGCTGCCGGCGGCCATACCTATCTTGCTGAACTCGCGGAAACGACGCCCACGGCCGCCAACATTCGTGCTTACGCAACAGCCGTACATGAGCGCGCGGTACTCAGAAAGCTGATCGGTGCGGCGCAGGATATCGCCAATACGGGCTTTCATCCTGAGGGTCGTGCCGCTGAGGAACTGCTGGATGAGGCCGAGCGGCGCATCATGCAGATCTCCGAGGAAGGTCCCAAGACCGGCGGCGCCCGTGCCATGGAGCCGTTGTTGCAGGGTGCCCTTGAGCGGATCGAAGAGCTATTTCAAAGCGGCGGCGAAATATTAGGCTTAACGACGGGGTTTATTGATCTCGATCGCATGACTTCGGGCTTACAGGATTCAGACTTGGTGATAGTGGCGGGCCGTCCCTCGATGGGTAAAACCGCTTTTGCGATGAACCTTGTTGAGAATGCCGCCTCAGGTAGCGAAAAGCCGATATTGGTGTTCTCGATGGAGATGCCGGCGGAACAGCTTGTCATCCGCATGATGTCCTCGCTAGGTAAGATCGATCAGACCCGTGTGCGAACCGGGAAACTTGAGCAAGAGGACTGGCCTAAACTTTCCGCCGCCATGGCAAAGTTAAAGGAGGCCAACGTTTTTATTGACGATACGCCAGCACTGACGCCCACAGAAGTGCGTTCCCGAGCGCGGCGCGTCTCTAGGGAGCAAGGATCATTGGGGATGATCATGGTGGATTATCTTCAACTCATGCGGGTGGCGGGTTCTAGTGAAGGGCGTACAGCAGAAATCTCAGAAATTTCTCGCAGCCTGAAAGCTATTGCTAAAGAGTTTAAGTGTCCGGTTGTTGCGCTATCACAGTTGAATCGAGCACTTGAGCAGCGACCCAATAAGCGCCCCGTAAATTCAGATCTTCGTGAGTCGGGAGCGATTGAGCAGGATGCTGACGTCATCATGTTTATCTATCGTGATGAGGTCTATCACGAGGATTCTCCGGATCAAGGCACCGCTGAGATTATTATTGGCAAGCAGCGAAACGGTCCTATAGGCACTTGTCGCCTGGCCTTTCAGGGCGAATATACCCGCTTTGATAATTTAGCTAGGGGTGATTACGGCGGTTACGCCTAACACGCTCAAAGCGACTTCTCCTAAGCCGACGCGCCATGGTGCCGTTCCATGGGGCTCACGGGAGACGAAGCATTACAGGTCTAGCGTCTCTCGAAGCTTGCTCAGGGCCTGTTGCCGTTCTTCTTTAGACATCGCAACGGTTGCTGGCTCAGGAAGCTCAGCGCGTGTTGGCAATACTATCGTTTCGCCCCGACTCAATCGAGCTACCCAGCGATCGTAATGGCCTTTGAAAACCGGCAGGGTCATGCGTTCGGCATTGTTGCTCAAAAAAAACCAATCACTGTCCCGTCCTGCGAAGTACACCACCGGGTGCGACCAGGTTTGTGCCAGTTTGGGTGATGGTTTCTCGCAGGCTTCTATGAAAGCGTCTCTTAAAGGTGGTACGCCTAGCCGCTCAAGGGCCAGTTGGCAGCAGTCGAGCATGCGCTTGAGCGTAGGTAAGTAATCACTATCTTCAATTGCGCGCTTTGCCCCGGTTAATATTGATTCCGCGGTGAAGCTGGAGAGTGCTTCTAGCCATAGGCGTTTTATTTGGTTCAGCTGGGTGGTGTCGGCATAGGCCGCGTAAAACTGATTGTGATAATTCAGCCTGAACAGGGCAAAAACCTGATTGATCGTATCGGCCAAGTCATCTCTCGGTGTCGCATCAGTTGGCCCAGCTGGTATCGCTGAGGTCGTCAGCGATGGATCGGTCCCGCGTACGATGTTCTCCGCCAGACTGCCCACGTCCTTGCTGTCCGCCATGGTCATTCCCTTTTTTGCCTGATTGTCCTTGTTCCCAGCGCCACTGGTGTTTGACGTGCTGCAAGAATTTGCTGTTCCAAGAGGTTTGAAGGTCTCCGGAGTCGCACCAGAAAACTCGGAATTCCCCCAGACGTTCTGTGGCGTAGCTGCGTTCAATATTTGACAGCGCCAACACCTCAAAGACCTGCTCGCTGGGTTGCCAGTCCTGTGTCATGGGTCGAGGCTCGGGGCTGTGGCCTAGCCCTGCCTGAAAGCGTACCCAGCGTTGTCTAATCCAGCCTATGAATTTGCTGTTGACCTCTTTTGGCGGTCCGCCACGTTCTCGCCAGTACAAAATAAACTCGGGTCGCATTGAGTCTATGAATTCAAGGTCGACACCGTTACCCGCCATAATGTCCAATGCGTCATCGCTAGGGCGCCAGTTTTGATCGAAGGCCGGGGGTGCAGTAATTTCAAAGGCTGGGTGCTGACTTTGGTGACGTCTCCAAGCGCTGAGTACATGCTGCCTGAAGCGATTGTCTGGTGCAGGGTCGGTTGGGGCCGGGCTGAACTGGGGCAGTTGTGACAAAGCAAATTGTCTGTTGATCCCGTGGCTCAGGTGCAGCAAATCTAAGAGGTCTTCTGACGGTTGCCAAGATCGCGCAGCTGCTTTAACGACTGGAGGCTCCGGTGACTTTTTTTCGGCTTGATAGGGGCTTGGTGGCGCCTTTGCATTTGGGTTGGACCGACCGGGTGCCGGTTGGGTTTGGGCCTTATCTGCTGCGAGTGCCGATGGCGCTGCCACTGCAGAAATTCGGATGACGTCAGCATTCTGATTTTCATGGCGCACATGAATGATACCCAGAGCTTCAAGTCGCTCAAGAAGCTCACGAATTTTAGGCACCTCCCAGAAGGGGAAATTACGCTCAAACTCCGAAAGTGCGACGCATTGGCTTGCCTGCGGTCTGCCCAATAGCAGTTCGCCTAGCCCCTGCAGCAAAATGGCTTCCTCTAAGCCAATGGTCGCGGCAAGATCTGGCGAAAACGTCAGCTGGCGATCGGGAATGAGGGAACCTGGCGGCATGAAGTTAGGGATCTTAGGCTTGGGTTTGCTAGCATACCGCTGTGAAGCCTGTTCGTGCACCTCCTTGTCGCTAATCTTCTTCTAGGAATCGTTTATGCCCAAATCAAAGACCGCATTTGTTTGTAACGACTGCGGTGCAGACTACGGCAAGTGGCAAGGACAGTGTGGTGAGTGCTCAGCGTGGAATACCATCACAGAAATTCGCCTAGGCCCCGCCAGTAGCGGAAAAAGCAGTCTGCGGGGAGGCCGAGGAGGGTACGCGGGAGCGAGAGCGGAGGTAAAAGTTCTCAAAGATATTGACCTTGTCGACGTACCTCGATTCAGCAGTGGTTTTACTGAGCTTGATCGGGTGTTGGGCGGGGGGTTAGTGCCTGGTTCGGCTATTCTCATTGGCGGCCACCCCGGCGCAGGAAAAAGCACCCTACTGCTGCAGACGCTTTGTTATCTTGCCGCAGGCGGTCCTGCGCTGTACGTCACAGGCGAAGAAAGCCCTCAGCAAGTGGCCATGCGCGCCGACCGCCTTGAGCTTGCCGTCGATGCTTTACAGCTTATGGCGGAAACCGAAGTGGATGCCATTCTTGCGGCCGCCGATGAAATGCGTCCCCGGGTTATGGTGGTAGATTCCATACAGGTGATGCACTCAGAGGGAATTACATCAGCGCCGGGCAGCGTTTCCCAAGTGAGAGATTGCGCCGCGCAATTAACGCGATACGCCAAGCAGTCTGGGGTAGTTCTCATCTTGGTTGGCCATGTTACTAAAGATGGCAATCTCGCGGGCCCAAAAGTATTGGAACACATGATTGATTGCTCCATTTTGCTCGAGGGCGAGCATGACTCCCGTTTTCGAACCTTAAGAAGCAGTAAAAATCGTTTTGGCGCGGTCAATGAACTTGGTGTATTTGCCATGACCGATAGAGGCATGCGCGAAGTGAAAAACCCGTCGGCTATATTTCTTGATCGTGCTGAGGAGCCTGCCTCTGGGACAACCGTCATGGTGGTGTGGGAGGGCACTCGACCGCTGCTGGTAGAAATTCAGGCCTTGGTAGACGACAGCTCGCTTGGCAATCCTAGGCGAGTCGCGGTGGGATTTGAGCAAAACAGGCTTGCGATGCTGTTAGCGGTGCTACACCGTCACGGCGGCATTATGGTAGGTGACCAAGATGTCTTCGCTAATGTCGTGGGTGGCGTTCGAGTGACCGAAACCAGTGCCGATCTCGCGCTGCTGGTGGCTGTTGTCTCCAGCCTGAGGAACCGTATTTTATCGCGGGATTGGGTTGTCTTTGGCGAAGTCGGGCTGTCGGGAGAAATTCGCCCAGTACCATCTGGTCAGGAACGGTTAAGTGAGGCGGCGAAACACGGCTTCAAGCGCGCTGTTGTGCCCAAGGGGAATGTACCCAAGCAGGCAATTGTCGGCCTCGAAGTCATTGGTGTGTCCCGACTGTCTGAGGCGTTAGAAGCCCTGCTGTGAGCTGAATTTTATGATGGCCTGTATTCTCAGCAGGGCTCGGCAATGCCGTCCTTAAGCTCAGCCCATTAATTTACGGTGCTTCACTCGGCTGGGCATATCGGCGTCTTTACCCAGGCGCGCGACCCGATCCTCCTCATATTCTGTAAAGTTCCCTTGGTGAAACGCCACGCTTCCGTCGTCTTCATACGCCAAAATATGGGTGGCAATACGGTCTAAAAACCAGCGGTCGTGTGAAATGACCAGAGCCGAGCCCGGGAACGCGAGTATGGCCTCTTCCAGAGCTCGAAGGGTTTCAATGTCGAGGTCGTTAGTGGGCTCATCGAGCAGCAGCATGTTGCCACCTTGTTTTAGCAGCTTAGCTAGGTGCAGACGGTTGCGTTCACCCCCCGACAGATCTTTCACAAATTTTTGTTGGTCCGAACCTTTAAAGTTAAAGCGTCCAACGTAGGAGCGCGAAGGCACTTCGTAACTGCCAATGCGCATAATATCGAGACCATCAGAGATTTCTTCCCACACTGTTTTGCTGCCGTCTAGGTCATCTCGGGATTGATCAACGTAAGACAATTGCACCGTTTCGCCCAGTTCAATTTCACCACCATCGGGGTTTTCAATACCCATTAACAATTTGAAGAGTGTGGATTTACCCATGCCGTTGGCGCCAATAATGCCCACGATGCTTCCGGTCGGCACGGTGAAGCTGACGTCGTCAAAAAGCAGGCGGTCGCCGAAGGTTTTTCTGAGGTTTTTAACTTCAATAACTTTGTCGCCCAGTCTGGGTCCCGGTGGAATGTATATTTCGTTCGTTTCGTTACGCGTTTGGAATTCTTGGGAATTTAATTCCTCAAAACGCGCAAGTCGGGCTTTGCTTTTGGCTTGACGGCCCTTGGGGTTGGATCGCACCCACTCAAGTTCGGCTTTAATGGCTTTTTGGTGGGCCGCCTCGGTGCGCTGTTCTTGTTCAAGGCGAGTCTCTTTGGCTTCTAGCCATGTTGAGTAATTACCTTCGTAGGGAATACCTCGGCCACGATCCAGTTCCAAGATCCAGCCGGCTGCGTTATCCAAGAAATAGCGGTCGTGCGTAATAGCTACCACAGTACCGGAAAAATTTTCAAGGAAGCGCTCAAGCCAGGCTACCGACTCTGCGTCGAGGTGGTTAGTCGGTTCGTCGAGCAACAGCATGTCGGGCTCTGACAACAGAAGCCGGCATAGTGCGACCCGGCGCCGCTCTCCGCCAGACAGCGTTGTTACGTCGCTATCCCAAGGCGGCAGCCGCAGCGCATTGGCTGCAATGTCGAGGCGTGTATCAAGGTTGTGGGCATCCTTCGCCTGAATGACATCCTCATAGCGCGCTTGTTTTTTCGCTAGCTCATCAAAGTCGGCATCGGGCTCTGCGTAGGCGGCATAAACCGCGTCTAGACCTTGCAGAGCGTCAATGGCTTCCTGCACCCCCTCCTCAACATTGCCACGAACATCCTTGTCGGGGTTCAGCTGTGGCTCCTGAGGCAGGTAGCCAATGTTAATGCCAGGCTGTGGCCTGGCCTCGCCCTGAATGTCGGTATCGAGGCCTGCCATGATTTTCAGCAGTGTCGACTTTCCGGCGCCATTAAGGCCAAGCACGCCTATTTTGGCGCCGGGGAAAAAGGACAAAGAGATATCTTTGAGAATTTCACGTTTGGGTGGGACCATTTTGCCAACGCGGTTCATGGTGTAAACGTATTGCGCGCACATAGGACAAGCTCGTTATTTATCGGGTGGAATGAGTGTGTTTATTGTACGGACGCATCTTAACCGATGGCGACGGTCAAAGATGACTAAAAGTATTTTGTATTGAATTTTCGCAGCTATTTAGTTAGCCTAACTAAATGATTAAGCAGCCTTCAAGCCCCTCCGTGGTTTATCGAGCCTTTAGGCTCATGCGCATTCTCAGCGAAAACGCCCAGCGTGAATTGGATAACCGCCTCCCTGACACGCTGACATCACGCCAGTTTGAGGTTCTGAACCGACTCTATTTTGTAGGAGATCAAACGGCTTCTGAGCTGGCCGCCGCATTTGACGTATCTGCCCCTTCAATGAGTCAAATGATCACACGGCTTCGGCTTGAGGGGGTCATTGAAACGAGTCGTAAATCTGATGACGCACGCGCCAAGCTTGTTCGCATCACTGAGTACGGCAAGGGTATTCTGGAATCCACCGTCCAATCTTTGATGTCCGGTTTTGAGCCGGTTGAGGAAGCCTTAGGCAATACGCGGTTACAACATTTGCTCCAAGAATTGGAGTCGGTACACGGTGCTTTGAGTGGCGCAGCCTCAAAGACCACCGGTAAGGACGCTGATGCCGAGCCCTAGATCTCGGAAGGATGACGGTGCGGGCGACCTGAAGACTGGTCCCAATCAGTCACGCAAATGGAACAATCCATTGCAGTGGATGGCAGGGGTAGTGCTGATTTGGACGGCCAGTACGCTTACTTTTTTTCTGGCGGCGGCATCTTCGCCATCCCTGCCACCAATAGCCCATGGGGCATTGTTAAACTTACTCACGCTTTACCTGCCGGTTTTCTCACTGGTGGTTTGCTTGCTTCTCTTTCTTACTCGAAAGCGTGGGGCGATTGATTGGCGGCATAATTTTTCCCTTGATCAGATGACGGCGGTTAAAGAGAGCGTCATGGTCTTTGGCTATCTGCTGATAACGCAGCTGCTGTTGGGTGTCTGGGGACATGCTGGTCTACACTTTCCCGGGCCCGACATGTACGACCCGCTTCTTCACGATTTGCGAGGTGTTGCTATCTGGGTTGCGCTGTACGTGGCGACTTATATCGCGATGCCTGTTGCTTGGTTATTTTATCGTTCTTTTGACTGGTTAGGCTTGCTCAATTCACTGAGGTGGAAGCGTGATCTTTGGATTATAGGTGTGTACTGGGCGCTGGATTTCTTTGGTCCCATCGTATTCGGAGCACCCTTCTTTGGCCTCGATCCTTGGCTGTATGCTCTGGGAATTCCCGGTGGAATTGTTGTGAATACCTTGGGCGCCGGGTTGCCTGTCGTGATCCTCATGCATATTATTTTGATACCGCGCCTGACGGTCATTTTTAACAGCAAGTTCACAGTAATTGCTATCGCAGGACTTTTTTATGCCATTTTTAGCCTGTTTGACCCCGGCGTCGACTACAGCAATGGGCAACAAGCGCTGTTGAGTGTGGCTTATATTGTCATGACCCAGACACTCGTGGGCATGGGGAAGGCGGCTTTTACGGTGGTAACTGGCAATCCTTTTATCCACTTCATCACACTGCACGTGCTGAGTGCCAGAGTACCTCTAGACACCGCGATGTATGGAGAGATTTTCAGCGGCCAGTAGGTATACCTAACCCAACTAACGAGCGGCGGCCGCAGCTGGCGTCCAATACGACCTTTCGAGAATAGTTCCATCTAATCGCTCCCACAGACCGTTTTATCGCTTATGCCTTCATGTCGGCGGCTACAACCAGTAGCGTGAGCGGGCTAATAAATAACAATTCTAATTTTTTTTGGAGAGTCCCAAGACTATGTCCCAACAAAAAGGTTTTAAAAAAGCACCGCTGGCGGCAGGGGTTGCTCTGGCAGTAGCGTCTCAGCTGAGTTTTGCCCAAGACGCGCCTGATGAAGTCAGTAGCGGCGTTTCAGACCCGGCGATGGAAGAAGTGATCGTAACTGGCATCCGTCAGAGTCTTCAGAAGTCCGCGGACATCAAACGCGATAACGCGGGTGTTGTGGATGCAATCACGGCTGAAGATATTGGTGCATTTCCTGATACCAACTTGGCAGAAGCACTTCAGCGCGTTACTGGAGTGGCGATTGATCGAACCCGTGGCGAAGGTCAGTATGTGACCGTCCGTGGTTTTGGTCCCGCTTTTAACCTAGTCACGCTTAACGGTCGTCAAATGCCAACAACGGGTGGCGACAGCCGATCATTCGACTTCAGCAACCTAGCGGTTGAGGGCGTTTCGAGAGTTGAGGTCTACAAAAGCGGTAAGGCCGACGTCCCGACGGGCGGCATTGGTTCTACCATAAATATTGTAACGACACGTCCTTTGGAGGCGCCGGGTTTTAACGCTACGGTCGCTGCATCGGCCATGCACGATACGTCAACAGAGACGGGCGATGACTTCACCCCTGAAGTGTCTTTGCTGATTTCAAATACCTTCCTTGACGACACTGTGGGTATTTCTTTGAGTGCAGTACGCCAGGAGCGAAACAATGGCGCTGCTACTGCGAGTGTTGGCGGTTGGCGTAGTTTTGCCGGAGACGTAGATAACTGCTGGTGTAGCGCACGACCCTCTGAGTGGGGCGGTATTCCCTACGATTTGGCATCGCAGCAAAACAGACCCACGAGTGCTGACGAGCAATATTCAGTGCCGCAGAACACAGGCTATGAGTTTGCCGAGTGGGATCGCGTGCGAACTAACGGGCAGCTGACCATGCAGTGGGCACCAACGGAGCGTCTGACTGCGACCGTTGATTACACTTACTCTGAAGTAGAGCTTGAGCGCACCTTTACCAACTACTCGGCTTGGTACAACTTTGGTGGTCAGGAAACGGTTTGGGATGGCAATAACAGCAATGCGTCGCCAACCACCTACGCTGAATTCAACGGCGGTACCGGTGACTTCGCTATGGCCGGTGGCAGCGATGCGACCGTCGCCGAAAACACCTCGATTGGCATTAACTTGGCTTGGGATGTGACTGATCGACTGTCACTCATGTTTGATTATCACGACTCTGATGCCGAGCAGCGCCCCGACAGTCCGTTTGGCAGCGCTTCGCAGCTGGCCATTTCTGCATTTTCTCGGGATAAGACAACAACTTACTTCGATCGTGGAGATTTACCGGTTCTAGCTTTGGATCTGTCTAACCCTCTCAGTACTGACGATATGATTGTAACTGGTAGCGTATTCGCGAATGACTACGCCAAAATGGAAATTGAACAGGCCCGATTTGGGGGTTCATTCGACTTTAACCCTGATGGCGTCGTAAAGAACATCGACTTTGGTGTTGAGTTTACTGAAGTCAACAACCGTTCGGCGGGCTCTGTAGTGCAGCGTGACGCTTGGGGTGGTGTATCCCAGGTAGGTGCTATTGCAGACCTTTTGACCGAGGTGTCCTCTGCCGGTCGGTTTGATGACATTTCAGGTGGCAGTGATCCTGAGCTGGTGACAAATTATTACGGTTTTGACATGCCTGCGCTTATTGAGCGCACGGAGCAGTTGATGGCCAGCGGTGATGCCGCCACTTTTGCGGTGCCTGATATGGGTGATTGCGGAACGGGTCTTTGTGCCTCCAGCACCTACAGTTCTGATCGACGCACCACAGAAGAGCAGCTCGCAGCTTACTTTCAGGTGAATATGGGCTTTGATATTGGCGCAGTGCCTGTTGATGTTCGGCTTGGCGTGCGCTACGAAGAGACCGATATCGATTCCCAAGCATTGGCACCTAGCTATTCGCGGATCGACTGGGTTGGCGGCAATGAGTTTAGCGCAGTCCCGGGAGACGCAGACTTTACCGAGCTAAGTGGTAGCTACGACAACGTGTTGCCTAATCTAGATGTCAAAGTGGGCTTGACCGAAACAATAGTGGCTCGATTCTCCTACAGCAAAACAATGACTCGCCCCAACTATGCAGATATTCAGGGTGGCCAAACCATTGACCAACTGCTGCGAATCGATGGTGGCACAGGATCTCGGGGTAACCCAAACCTCAAGCCCTTCGAGTCTGACAACATTGACCTGTCTTTTGAGTGGTACTACGGCGATGCCAGCTACTTCTCTGTGGGCTACTTCACAAAAGACGTTGAAAATTTCATTGGCTTCGCCGAATTCAATGAAACGCTGTTTGACCTTCCACACCCGGGTAACGGCAGTTATGCCGATGAGGCCAGGGCGGCGTTAGGTAACGCGGCGACTTCCGGTGAATTGTATGATTGGATTCTGGCTAATAAAGCTGGATCTCCGGGGGTCAACACGGCTAACGGTTCAATCACTGGTCAGTCTGGTGACAGTCTTGCTAACTTCCGCGTGACTGCGCCAATTAACCAAGATGACGATACCGTCGATGGTTGGGAAATTAACCTTCAGCACACCTTTGGTCAGACGGGCTTTGGCTTTATCGCAAATGCCACATTGGTTGAATCAGACACCGAATATGATAATACCGACCGCACCCAGCAGTTTGTGGTCTCTGGTATTGGTGATTCGGCTAACCTGATTGGCTTTTATGAGAATGATCGATTCTCAATTCGAGTGGCTTATAACTGGCGGGATGATTTCCTCGCCGGTACCGGCCAGGCCAACGTTGGCGCAATTCCACCGACCTACGTCGGAGAGTACGACCAGTGGGATATCGGTGCGCAGTTCCATGTGACTGATAACCTGTCGGTTTTTGCGGACGCAATCAACATTACGGACGAGACAACCTACGTCTACGGACGGAGCGAATCTCAGCCACTGTTCGTTGCACAACAGGGTGCTCGATACAATGTAGGTGTTCGCTATACCTTCTGATGCCGCAAGGCACTGATGACAAAGCTGCCCTCGGGCAGCTTTTGTCGTTTAAAGAGCGTTAAAATAAGCGCTGATAAGAACAAGGTTACAGGCTAGATTAATGCGTACAACTGAGCATGTCGTTATTGTAGGTGGTGGTACTGCTGGCTGGCTCACCGCGGCTAGACTGGGTGCAATGGCTAACCGTCAATTCGATATCACTTTGGTGGAGTCGCCCAGTGTTCCCACAGTGGGTGTTGGCGAAGGTACCTGGCCATCAATGAAGGCTACGCTGCAGGCGATTGGGCTGTCAGAACGGGTTTTAATTTCAGAGTGCGACGCCAGTTTGAAGCAGGGCACGCTATTCCATGGCTGGCGGACCGGCGCTGGGGATGACAGTTATTTGCATCCGTTTAGTTTGCCCCCCGAGTACGCGTCAAAAAATATTGCTGAATATTGGCGACGAGATGGATTGCGCTATCCATTCCACGAAGTTGTCACGCCCCAAACACTTATCGCAACTACTTACAAAGCGCCTAAAACAGCGGATACCCCAGACTACGCGTTTGCGCTTAATTATGGGTATCACGTCGATGCAGTGAAGTTTGCCGAACTGTTGCGGCGACACAGTATCTCGCATTTTGGGGTGCGGCATGTAGAAGGCCATGTTGCCGGTGTGAACAGCGACGCCGAGGGTTTCCTCACGAGCTTAGAGCTTGAGGGCGGTGATCGGTTATCGGGCGACTTTTTTGTCGATTGTTCGGGTCAGAGAGCCCTGCTTATTGGTGGCCATTTCCAAATGTCCTTTGAGTCGGCTCGGCAGGTGCTGCCTAATAATCGGGCTGTGGTGGCTCAAGTGCCTTACAACGAACCCAACGATGAAATCCACTCTTGCACACAGTCGAGTGCTCAAGACTGCGGCTGGATTTGGGATATTGGTCTTCAGTCTCGTCGTGGCATTGGCTATGTTCACAATGCCGACCTGATCTCCGAAGCTGATGCAACTCAGGCCCTTCGAGACTATGCCGAGCAATCGGTGGGAGCCCAAGTTGCCAAAGATTTAGCGTGCCGCACGCTAAATTTTGAACCTGGCTATCGCACTACTCCCTGGACCCATAATTGTGTGGCTGTAGGCTTGTCTGCTGGATTTATAGAGCCTTTAGAAGCATCAGCTCTGGCCATGATTGAACAGGCGGCTTCATTTTTGGTTGAAAGCTTTCCTGTAAACCGAGATCTTATGGGGCCAGCCTCCCGCGCGTTTAATCGTAAAATGCAGAGCAATTGGGCAAGTATTCAGGAATTTCTCAAGCTCCACTATGTATTAAGCGATCGTGACGACACGCCCTATTGGCGGCAGGCAAAAGATGAAGCGGGTATCTCAGAGGCGCTGTCAGACAAGCTGGCTTTGTGGCAGGTTCGGGCGCCTTGGCACCCTGACACACCACGTATTGATGAGCTATTTCCTGCCGCGAGCTATCAGTACGTTTGGCTCGGTATGAACGGCCATCTCAATGGCGTGTTAGGGTCAGAAAAACAGGGTGGCACAAATAACGTTGGCAACAGCTCTGATCTTGACTCTATCTTATTCAAGGTGAGGGAGCGTGCCCTGCAATTGTCACGAGCTATGCCGGGGAATCGGCAATTGCTCAATGCCCTTCGAATGAATAACCCTGCAGCGACGGTAACAGCATGAGCAACTTTCAAATACTCAATAACGTCGACCATAAAGATCTGCGTATCGTGGAAGCGGTGGGTCCGGAGTTCGGGGATGACATTCACAGTTGCCCCGCATACACCTTTGAATTTAGAGACCTTCAGGTGGATTTTCCGATTTTGCTGCAAGCCACCGAGCACGATGGGCTAATACCTGTGGCAGTCATGGGATTTGAGCCGGGGGAAAACCTGTTTTTAAAGAACTCCGAATGGGCGGCGCTGAGTCGGCCTGCGTTCATGCGCAAGGGCCCATTTTTGATTGGGCAGCACCAGTCGGAAGAGGGCGAAGAGGTGCGATTGTTGAGCGTCGACATGGCGCATCCTCGAGTCTCCCAGGGCGCACAGGGGGAGGCTGTTTTTCAGCCACTGGGTGGGAGAACTCAGTACCTCGAACAGCAGGCCGATTTACTGGAAAAAATCCATGAAGGCGCAGGCCATACCCAGCGATTTACGCAATGTCTTGCGGATCTCGACCTTGTTGAGTCAATTACCCTCGATATAAGTTTGCAGGATGGATCCAAAAATCAGTTGATTGGCTTTTCGGCGATCAACGAAGATAACGTAAGGGCTTTGTCGGCAGAGAGTCTCGAGCTGCTGTCCCAGCAGGGGTTCATCATGCCCTTATTCATGATGCTGGCCTCATTGTCGAATATGGGGCGGCTGATTCAATTTAAACAACAAATCCGAGACGCTAAACAGTGACAGATCAGGCTCCTAGCATTGTTGAAACCGTTGAGGGAATAACCCCCGATGCGATTCCAGCTTGGGTGTTTGAACGGGAAGAGCCCCTTGTTTTACGTGGTCTGGTGGCCGATTGGCCAGCTATTCCCAAGGGGGATGGCGACCTCGAGCAGCTTGAGGGTTATCTTTCCAAGTTTTGGACGGCAAAGCCTGTGACTGCCTATGTTGCCCCTACGGAAGTGGGGGGGCGCTTTGGCTATAACGGCGCCTTCAACGGTTTCAATTTTCGCAGTGGCAATGCCCCTCTTGAGGATATTTTGCAGCGCCTGCGGGAGCAGGCAGATCCGGACAATAAAGAGCCGTTATCGATTTACGTTGGCTCTACCCCCATAGCGGGTTGGCTGCCAGGCTTTGAAAAAGCGAACGCACTAAAAATTCCGGGTGATCCTTTGGTGAATTTCTGGCTTGGCAATCGCACAACGGTTTCGGCACATTACGATTTCCCCAGCAATGTGGCATGTGTTGTATATGGTCGCCGCGAGTTTACGCTGTTCCCCACGGATCAAATTGGCAATCTTTACGTCGGCCCTCTCGACCGAACTCCGTCCGGACAGCCTATTAGTCTGGTCGATTTTGCGGCGCCTGATTTCGAAAAATTTCCTCGTTTTCGCGATGCCATGGCGGTGTCTCAGCGCTGTGAGCTGGGTCCGGGAGACGCCATTTTTATTCCTAGTATGTGGTGGCACCACGTTAAGGCACTAGCAGATTGTAATTTGTTGGTGAATTACTGGTGGCTCGATCACGAGCAACACTTTGGTTCGCCATTTAATGCTTTGCTCCATGGGGTGTTATCTATTCGCCATTTGCCCGAAGCACAGCGTTTGGCGTGGCAGAAGCTGATGAATTTTTACGTATTTGAATCAGACCCGGAGGCCACCGAGCATATTCCTGATCATGCGTTGGGATGTCTGGGAGAAATGAATAAAATTGAAGCAGATCGCCTCCGCGAAGAATTACTGAATAGATTGAAGACATAACAGCGCCCTGCAGGCACTTGGAGTCAGTTCGATGGAACATCAGAAGATCAAACACGTCGTCATAGCGGGAGGTGGTACCGCCGGGTGGATGGCGGCCGCGGCGGTAGCAAAACTGCTGGGTAAAACAGTCAAGGTCACCCTAGTAGAGTCTGAAGAAATTGGCACGGTTGGTGTTGGGGAAGCAACGATCCCAACGCTCTTGACCCTCCATGAACTGCTGAAGATTAAAGAGCAGGATTTCATCAGCGCCGTGGGCGGCACGTTTAAGCTGGGTATTTCTTTTGAAAACTGGCACGACGTGGGTAAAGACTATATCCACTCCTTTGGTTACACCGGTAAAGATTGTTGGGCGGCGGGTTTTCAGCATTTTTGGCTAAAAGGGAAAGAGCTGGGAATTAGCAAGGAGTTTGGTGAGTACTGTAATGAATGGGCAGCTGCCAAGCAGAATCGATTTGCGGTTTTGCCCAATCAGAATCTCAATTACGCTTATCATTTCGACTCGTCACGTTACGCTAAGTTCCTGAGAGAAATTGCAGAGGAACACGGCGCCGTTCGCGTTGAAGGCAAAATTGAAGCGGTACAGCAGCACGAGCAAACCGGCTTTATTACTGGGCTTCGCCTTGATAATGATCAGCAGATTGATGGTGATTTCTTCGTTGACTGCACGGGCTTCCGAGGGCTCTTGATAGAGCAAACTTTGCATGCTGGCTACGACGACTGGCAGCATTGGTTGCCTTGCGACAGTGCCTTGGCGGTACAAACAGAGAACGTTCAGCCACCGATCCCTTACACACGCTCTATAGCCCATGAGGCTGGGTGGCAGTGGCGGATTCCACTTCAGCATCGCACCGGCAATGGCTTGGTGTATTGCAGTAAATTTTGGTCGCGAGACGAGGCCGAGGCGAAATTACGGGGTAATCTTGAAGGCGAAATGGTCACTGAGCCCCGGCCGATTAAGTTTCAGACCGGGACGCGGCGGCGTCACTGGGTAAAGAACTGTGTGGCTGTGGGGTTGTCCAGCGGATTCATGGAGCCTTTGGAATCGACCAGCATTCATCTCATTCAGCGCAGTATTGTTCGGTTTATGCAGATGTTTCCCTCGGATGGGGTTCGCCAGCCGGACATTGATGAATTCAACAGTCAGATGAAGTTCGAAATCGAAAATATCCGAGATTTCATCATCCTTCATTACCATGTCACCAACCGCACCGATACGCCATTCTGGCGTCATTGTCGCACTATGGAAATCCCAGAGTCTCTGCAACATCGTATCGATTTATTCAAGGAGACAGGGCGGGTATTCAAAGTGCCAACGGAGCTGTTTGGTGAAAATTCCTGGACGCAGGTCATGTTGGGTCAGGGCCTTAACCCGGAGCAGTATCATCCCATCGTCAACATGATGGAAGAGCAGGAGTTGCGGGATTTCCTAGGTGGAATCCACGGTTCGGTCGAGCGCCTAGTAAGCCAGCTGCCTGAGCATCAGCGGTTTATCGATCATTACTGTCGAGAGGCGTGAGTTGAATCCCTTTGGCCGTGGGTTTTATCCCTCTCGTCGCATCTGGCTAGAACATCCGAACAGCCCGCAATAATCTCTATCGTGGAGCACCTTGTCTGGAAGCAGAATAGGGCCAAATAATAATCACTAGGTAGATGTAGAGATGAGTAAGTTGCGCGTCTTCGCGGTAGTAACGCTGAGTGTTGTCTCGGTTCTTGGCGGGGTGCTGGCCGCCGGTTGTACCAGCCCATCAGAACCCTCCGTCACCTCTGATCCTGAACAAGCGGCCAAAGCACTCCTAGCGACACTTTCTTTAGAACAGAAAGTCGGCCAGATGATTCAAGGTGAGATCTCACAGGTCACTCCAGATGATTTGCGCAAATACGGCTTAGGCAGTGTTCTCAACGGTGGGGGTTCTTTTCCTGGTGGCGAAAAGCGCGCATCTATTGATGACTGGCTAGCACTCGCAGACGCCTATTACCTCAGCTCAATTGATACCACTCAGGGCAATGCGGGTATTCCTGTTATTTGGGGCACTGATGCAGTGCATGGGCATAACAATGTCGTGGGTGCCACTATATTTCCGCACAACATTGGCTTGGGTGCTGCAGGTGATCCTACTTTGGTGGCAGCCATTAGTGGCGCTACAGCTCGAGAAGTGAAGGCTACCGGTATCGACTGGATTTTCGCGCCTACTGTGGCGGTTGCTCGAGATTATCGTTGGGGGCGAACCTACGAATCTTATAGTTCCGACGCTGCTGTGGTGGCTTCTTATGCGGGTGGCATGGTTGAGGCAATGCAAGCGGAGGGTATCGTAGCAACAACGAAACACTTTGTTGGTGACGGTGCAACGGTCTCTGGTGTTGACCGAGGCGATACACGGTTAGCGCTAGAGGAGTTAATCGAAGTGCACGGCGCTGGGTACAAGCCAGCTATTGCTGCTGGCGTACAAACGGTAATGGCATCGTTTAACAGCTGGAACGGAGAGAAGGTGCACGGCAACAAAGCGTTGCTAACAGACGTATTGCGAGGTGACCTCGGATTTGATGGCTTCGTGGTGAGCGACTGGAATGGCATTGGCGAAGTTGAAGGCTGTACCGATGATGACTGTCCGCAAGCCATCAATGCTGGCATTGATATGGTTATGGTGCCGCAGGATTGGCGGTCGGCACTGGATAATTTGGTTGCTCAAGTACGAGCCGGCGTTGTGTCGGAAGCTCGGATTGATGAGGCAGTGCTGCGCATCTTGAAAATTAAGTTTGCGTCCGGCCTCATGGAGCGAGGTCTGCCATCGAAAATAGGACGGCCATTACAGTCGCAGGTGGGCAGTCAAGACCACCGCGCCTTAGCGAGAGAAGCTGTGCGTCGTTCGTTGGTCTTGCTGAAGAACGAAAAGGGTTTATTACCTCTTGATCCGGCGGGTCAATACCTGGTTGTGGGTGAGGGCGCTGACAATATTGGCATGCAGTCTGGCGGGTGGACGATTAGCTGGCAGGGAACCGGGAATTCTAATGAAGATTTTCCTAACGGTACTTCGTTACTCGATGGCTTTGTTGAACAAGTTTCCAAGGCTGGGGGTAAGGTCTATCACAATGAGCCTATTCCTGATGGAGTAGAGATTGATGGCGTGATTGCAGTGTTTGGCGAAACGCCTTACGCGGAAATGCAGGGGGATATTTCCTCTTTGGCATGGCAACAGCCAGATTTCTCAGATCTTGCGCTGTTAAAGCAATACCAAGCCCAAGGCCTCTCGATAGTCTCGGTTTTTCTGTCTGGCAGGCCATTGTGGGTAAACCGTGAAATCAATGCTTCGTCAGCTTTCGTTGCTGCTTGGCTGCCGGGCAGTGAGGGGGCTGGTGTTGCGGAGGTCCTATTCCGAAACCCTGACGGTTCGGTACAAAATGAATTTGTCGGGCGCTTGCCGATGTCATGGCCTAGTGCCGATATTCACGCAAACGACAGAAGCCTTGCGGTTGTAGATACGGCATTCTCTCGAGGTTATGGGCTTACCACCGAGGCTGTGGAAACGGTCGCTGCACTACCCGAAGCGCCCCGTGGCGAAGCATTGTCCCTTGATCGTCCTGTGTTTGCCGGTGGCGCGCGCGGACCTTGGCGCCTCTACCTAGGCAATGAGCTCGATTGGGCGGTTGCTAGTGGGCCCCGTGGGGGCGCGACTCGGGATGAACAGCTGGCAGTTTCAGTTATTGATCACCGTGTGCAGGAGGATGCCAGGCGGCTGGAGTGGAGCGGTAATGGAGGTCGATCCAGTCAGGTTTATTTCCGTACCGACAACCCCATCAATGTCTCTGATTTGAGCACTTCGGGTGGGGCGATGGTGTTTGAGATTCGTCTGGGCCAGCAACCTATTGAGCCGGTGAAACTCCGCATGGATTGTTTGTGGCCATGCAGTGGTGAGCTGGATGTTACGCAGCAGTTTGAGGACCTTGAGCTTGCGGCGTGGCACCGATTGGCGATACCGCTTGCCTGCTTTGAAGCGGCCGGTACTGATATGAGCGCTGTGGATGTGCCGTTTCTGATGAGTACTTCAGGGGCATTTAGCGTTGATCTTGCTGAGGTGACTCTGGTTGAAAAAATTTCCGAAGCGAGCTTGTTGAGCTGCCCCATAAAAGAAGTAGCTAGCCTAAACTAGAGCGGGTATTAACCTATGCTGTCATCACTAGATATTACTATTGTTGTCATTTACGCCATCGCTTTGTTTGGCTTGGCCCAGTGGGTATCTCGGGAAAAACCCGGGCACCAGAAAGACGCGTCAGATTACTTTCTCGCGGGCAAGTCGTTGCCTTGGTGGGCGATAGGGGCGTCACTGATCGCGGCTAATATTTCGGCAGAGCAGATTATTGGTATGTCAGGCTCGGGCTATGCTATTGGCCTTGCGATCGCTTCGTATGAATGGATGGCAGCCATCACGCTTATTCTCGTGGGTAAGTTTTTACTTCCGGTCTTTTTGAAAACCGGCATTTACACAATGCCGCAATTTTTGGAGCAACGTTACGACCATCGTGTTAGAACCGTGATGGCCAGTTTTTGGCTGGGTGTCTATGTCTTTGTGAACCTGACCTCTATTTTGTGGTTGGGAGCCCTGGCAATTAATACTGTGGCAGGGGTCGATTTGACCCTGGGTTTGGTGCTGCTGGGACTTTTTGCGGTGTCGTATTCCTTGTATGGCGGCCTTAAAGCGGTAGCGCTGACCGATATCGTTCAAGTGGTGTTATTGGTGGCAGGTGGCCTCATGATCGCGGCGATTCTTTTGGAGAAGGTGTCAGAAGGCTCCGGTGTAGTTCAGGGGTTCGTAATGCTTATGGACACCGTGCCAGATCGCTTTGACATGATCCTTGCTAAGGATCACCCGCATTACATGAGTTTGCCGGGAATCTCTGTTTTGATTGGCGGTATGTGGGTTATGAATGTCTCCTACTGGGGTTTCAATCAATACATCATTCAACGAGCCCTAGCCGCTAAAAGTGTGAGCGAGGCCCAAAAAGGAATCGCTTTCGCCGCTTTTTTGAAGCTGCTGATGCCTCTCATTGTTGTTTTGCCCGGAATTGCCATGTTCGCACTGAACGCTGACTTGGCCACCCCCGATCAGGCTTACCCCTCGGCCATGGCTTTGTTGCCTACGGGTATAAAGGGGCTGGTCTTCGCCGCTTTGCTGGCGGCTATTGTGTCGTCACTGGCGTCAATGTGTAACAGTATTTCAACGATTTTCACCGTTGATCTATTGCCTTCGATGGTCTCCGAGACTTGGTTGGAACGGAACCGAGTTTTCAGTGGTCGTGTTACTGCATTGGTGGCTATGGCCATTGCTATGGCAGCTGCACAGCCATTGCTCGGTAATTTTGATCAGGCTTTTCAGTACATTCAAGAGTTCACAGGGTTCTTTACGCCGGGCATTGTCGCGATCTTTTTGTTGGGTATGTTTTGGAGCAAAACCACAGCGACTGGCGCTTTGCTTGCCGCTGTCGGTTCGGCAGTTTTGTCTTTGGCGATGAAGCTTCTTTTACCTACGCTGCCATTTATCGATCGAGTAGGCATTGTTTTCTTATTATGCGTTGGTATCGCTGTGGTTTGGTCCTTGGCAAGACCTCAGCCGCAACCTGGTTACATTCAACCCTCCGGAGTGAGCTTTTCAACTACCAATGGCTTTAATGCAGCGGCCGTTGTAGTGACGTGCATATTGGCATTTTTCTATACAACTTGGTGGTAAAATTTTGAGACGAGGGCCTACACACTTTACTTGCCTTATTTTGGCGATAGCGCTGAGCCAAAACGTTTTGGCTGGGCCTGAGCAGTGTGCACCGACTTTGGTCGAGAATTTCGACAGTGAGGTGGACTCTTCCATCTGGCGTATTGTCGAGGGTAATGGTTGCGATATCGGCCTATGCGGCTGGGGTAACAACGAAGTCCAGCACTACGCTCAACAAGCTGTTCGGGTTGCTAATGGCGCGCTAGCCATCACGGTGACCGAAGAAAACGGCCATATTACGTCTGGCAAGTTGGTAAGCGAAGGTCTCTTCAGCCAGCAGTATGGTCGATTTGAAGCGCGTATCAACTTACCCAGCGGGCGCGGTCTGTGGCCTGCATTTTGGATGATGCCGCAAAGTGACAGTGCATGGCCTCTGGCCGGCGAGATAGATATTATGGAATGGACCGGTAACGAGCCTAATCGCCTTATCGGCGCAGCCCATTTTGGACCTTTGCCGCCCAATAATGTGCACTACAGTGAAACTTTATTGGTGCCCACGCCGTGGAATGAAGGCTGGCACCAGTTCGCGGTAGTGTGGTCACCTGAACTTATCCAGTGGGAGATTGACGGGCGCATTCACAGCACTATGTCGCCGCCCGATGTTATGCCGCACCCGTGGGTATTTAACCAAGTTCCGTTCTATCTTATTCTTAACGTGGCTGTTGGTGGGACCCTCGGCGGTGAGGTTCATGTGCAAGACTTACCCGCCACGATGCTGGTCGATTGGGTCAAGGTTTACCCATCTGATTGCAGCCAAGAAGATCTCTGAAGCCTATTACTGCTGGAGCTTAGTGCGCTACCGGCGTAAGGCGCTGTCAGTGCTAAGTTAGGCGCTTAATGTACGCTCAGCAGGTGGTAGTTTGCAGCGCAGTTGTACTGGAACGTTTAGACGTAGAGACGTGTCCAGAGGTTGGAATCTCGACGAAGATCACCTGATCCCCTCAGTTCTTTATACTTCCCCCTTGGGAAGCTTCAGGCGCCACAACTACCCCCTGATATGAACAAATGCCGAATTAGCGGGAATGTTGCCAATGCATTCCCAACCAAGCCAACGAAAGTACTAGTTCGCATTATCGCGTTATCCTCTTATAGGGGAAGGTGAGGATGGGCTAGAATAGGTCGCTCGGAGTTGACGCACGCACAACGCTTCCGCGGTATATTGTGTGTTCAGTAAAGCGGCGTTGTTTTATAAAAGTAAACGCCGCCACAGGCGCGCATCATTTTTTTGACAAATCAGGATAGAAACCATGAATCAAGCGGCATCCCAGCCTTCGAACTTTCTGGATGGCGACGTGCAATCCATCGCGGCTTTTGATCCAGACCTTTGGGAGGCTATGCGTTCAGAGACGCGGCGCCAAGAGGAGCACATCGAGCTGATCGCCTCGGAGAACTACGCCAGTCCTCGTGTGCTTGAGGCGCAGGGTTCGGCTTTAACCAACAAATACGCAGAGGGCTATCCAGGGAAACGCTATTACGGTGGCTGTGAGTTTGTCGATGTGGCAGAAGAATTGGCGATTGACCGAGCCAAGAAGCTCTTTGGCGCGGCGTATGCGAACGTCCAGCCTCATTCAGGCTCCAGTGCTAACATTGCGGTTTACCACGCATTGCTCGAGCCCGGTGATACGGTGATGGGGATGAGCTTAGCTGACGGCGGACACCTGACCCATGGTGCATCGGTTAATTTTTCGGGAAAAATTTATAAGGCTGTACAGTACGGCATTGACCACGACACGGGCCTGATAAATTACGACGCCCTGATGGAATTGGCCAAAACCCACAAACCTAAGCTCATTATTGGCGGTTTCTCGGCCTACAGCCGAATCATGGATTGGGCAAAATTCCGAGAGATAGCGGATGCAGTGGGTGCCTATCTGCTGGTAGACATGGCCCATGTGGCGGGTTTAGTGGCTGCGGGGGTTTACCCCTCACCTATGCCCTATGCCGATGTTGTGACCTCGACGACACACAAAACCCTGCGAGGCCCCCGCAGCGGCATTATTTTGGCCAAAGATGACGAGGCGCTCCACAAAAAGCTTAACAGTGCGGTATTCCCCGGTGCTCAAGGTGGCCCACTGATGCATGTTATTGCTGCCAAAGCGGTGGCTTTTAAAGAGGCAATGGAGCCCGACTTTGCTGATTATCAACGCCAGGTTGTCAAAAATGCCCAGGCGATGGCAGCAACATTTATGGAGCGCGGGCACAAAATTGTCTCTGGCGGCACTGACAATCACCTTATGCTACTAGACCTTATTGGTAAGTCGTATACCGGCAAGGATGCTGATGCAGCCTTGGGAGAGGCTTACATCACGGTTAATAAAAATGCGGTTCCCAATGATCCTCGCTCGCCTTTTGTTACCTCCGGCTTGCGTTTGGGGACACCGGCAATAACTACCCGTGGTTTCTCTGAAGCCGATACAACTCAGCTGACCCACTGGATATGTGACGTGCTGGCTGCGCTAGAGACTGACACGGGCGATACAGTAATCCCCGAAGTTCGTGGCAAGGTGCTGGAAATTTGCGGTCGCTTGCCCGTTTACACCCGTTAGAGGTCTGCTATGCAGTGCCCTTTTTGCACCATTGACGAAACTAAGGTAATTGACTCTCGTTTAGTTGCTGACGGTGGTCAGGTGCGGCGGCGGCGTGAGTGTCTTGGATGCAAAGAGCGCTTTACAACTTATGAGCTCGCCGAGTTGGTAATGCCACGAATCATCAAACAAAACGGGAGTCGTGAGCCTTTTAATGAAGAAAAGCTACGTGGTGGTTTTCTGAGGGCACTGGAAAAGCGGCCGGTTTCAGTTGAAGAAATTGAAAAGTGGATAACGCAGATTAAGCATAAGTTGCGCGCCACAGGCGAGAGAGAGCTGCCGTCAGATGAGGTGGGCAGCCATGTAATGGAGGCCCTCAAAGCCATGGACCAGGTAGCTTATGTGCGCTTTGCCTCGGTTTATCGCAGCTTTCAAGATCTTTCAGAGTTCAGGGACGCCATCGAGAGCTTGGAGGCGGAACCCCCCGCAGAAACGTGAGCAACGCTTCTGTACCGTCAGAAGACGCCCTTTTTATGGAGCAGGCTCTCGTTGAGGCCCGCAAGGGTCGATTTTGGGCCTCACCTAACCCGCATGTGGGCTGTGTGGTCGTAAAGGACAATGCGATTATCGGAAAGGGTTTTACTCAGCCTGCAGGCGGTGCCCACGCCGAGGTTATGGCACTTAGTGCTTGTGCATCACCCGAGGATGCAACGGTGTATGTCACCCTTGAGCCCTGTGCACACCACGGGCGCACGGGCCCCTGTGTTGATGCGTTGATTAACGCAGGTGTTGGGCGAGTTGTCGGTGCGTTGGAAGATCCTAATCCCAGCGTCTCAGGACAGGGCTATAACCGGCTAAGGTCCGCGGGTATTGACGTGACTCAAGGTGTCTGTTCTGAGGCTGCTGCCCGTGAGTTGAAGGGGTTTTTATTGCGCATGGAGCGCGGATGGGGGCGTGTACGTCTCAAGCTCGGTTGCTCTTTAGACGGCCGTACGGCGATGGCTTCGGGTGAGAGTCAGTGGATTACGGGTGCCTTAGCTCGCCAGGATGTGCAGCGCCAGCGCGCTGCCAGTTCGGTCATTATTACGGGTATTGGCACCGTGCTGGCGGACGATTGCTCTTTGACAGTTAGATCTGATGAGTTGGGTTTGGAGGGTGTCGAATTGGCGCGGGCATTGCATCGGCCGCCAACACGTGTGGTTCTCGACAGTTATGGTCGCACGCCAAATAGCGCTCGCGTCTTGTCAGCTGAAGCTCCAACCTTAGTCATAACAGCACCTGATCAGCAGCCTTTAACCGAGGGCCTGCACCGGACGGTAAGGCTTACTCGAGACGGTTTAGATTTGCGGGATATACTTAAAGTACTTGGGTCGGAAGGCGCCAATGAAATTTTGTTAGAAAGCGGCCCTTCATTGGCGGCGGCTTTTTTAAAAGAGGGCCTGGTCGATGAGTTACTCATTTATCAAGCGCCGTTGCTTTTGGGCAGCTCCGCTCGCCCGCTTGCAGACCTCGCTTTTTCTGAGTTGAAAGATGGCATCCAATTGGCTTACCGAGAGGTGAGTCGTTTGGGCTCGGATCTGCGTATCATCGCTGCTGTAGTAGAGGAAAACTAAAGACGTGTTTACAGGAATTATTCAGGCCGTTGGAGAAATTGCAGCGATGGAGACCCAAGGAGGCGATCTCCGGTTGCGGGTGCTCACGCGAAAACTCGATCTCAGTGATGTCCAGTTGGGTGACAGCATTGCCACTAGTGGAGTTTGTCTTACCGTTACGGGGTTGCCCGGTGACGGTTACTGGGCAGACGTTTCCATTGAGTCGTTAAATCTGACGACACTGGGCGATCGCAAGCCAGGGGATCATGTCAATTTAGAGAAATCGCTAACGCCCACATCACGCTTAGGTGGCCACATTGTCAGTGGCCACGTTGACGGTGTGGGTACCGTGGTGTCGGTAGCACGTGAGGGCAGATCTTGGCGTTACGTTATTTCTGCGCCCCAAGAACTCGCACGCTATATCGCCCACAAGGGCAGCATTACGGTGGACGGTACCAGTTTAACCGTGAACTCGGTCGACGGGTCGGAGTTTGATCTCAATATCATTCCCCAAACCTTCGAGGAGACCGTGTTTGGAGAGTACCAAGAGGGCTCGCGTATCAACCTTGAGGTTGATGTGATCGCACGTTATTTAGAACGACTACTGCAGGGAGATAATGCCTCCCAGCGTTCAGGCCTCTCAATGGACGCGTTGCGTGCCTCAGGATTTATTCATGACTAAGACCCTAAACTATCGCAATCCTGCAGGTCTAATTAGTGATTTACGCCATGGTAATATGGTGTTGCTGTTACTAGAGGACAGCAGCGGTGGTGTCACTGGTATCGTGACGATCGCAGCAGAACTTTGTGAGGCAAGCCACATCACTTTTATGGCACGTCAGGCTCGAGGGTTAATTTGTTTAGGGCTCACCCGGGAGCGTTGCGAATACCTCCATTTGCCACTAATGGTAGAGGGGCAGGGTGATACTGCGCCGTTTACTCTTTCCATAGAGGCAACAGAAGGTATTGAAACGGGAATTTCAGCCAAAGACCGGGCGCGCACCGTTCGTGTGGCTGTAGCACCGCAAACTTCTGCGGCCGATCTGGTGCAGCCCGGGCACATTTTTCCTGTGGCGGCAGAAGACGGTGGGTTGCTCACGCGAGCTGACAGAGCAGAAGCCACTACAGACCTAGCTAGGTTGGCTGGCTTGTTTCCTGCAGCAGTGTTTACCGAGGTGCTGGACGAGACGGGCAACATAGCAAGGGGTGATGCGCTAGAGCGGTTTGCCGCGCTTCATGAATTACCCATAGGCAGAGTCTCTGAGCTTATTGATCATAGGCTCACAACAGAGCGCACAATAGAGCGTATTCGGCAAGGCTTGGTTGAAACCACTCACGGTGAGTTTGAGTTGACAGTGTACCGTGAGCTTCATCAGGGCTCTCTTCATCTGGCGTTGAGCAGAGGAACTTTGCAAAGCGATGAGACGACGGTCGTACGGGTACATGTGACCTCTGCCCTCCGAGATTTAGTGGGAACGACTCTTCAGGGGCAAACCACGTGGCGCTTTGATACGAGTTTGGCCGAGATCGCCGCATCTGAACGAGGTGTTCTCGTGCTGATATCTAGGCCCGAGACTGCCGAGGCATTATTGGCTAGTGTTGACCGCCTCTTGGGCTTGCCGGTGACGGAGCAGACTGCAACACAGGCTGGCTATGCGTCAATTGGTTTAGGAGCTCAGATTCTTAATGATTTGGGGGTGGGAAAGATTGAACTGTTGGGTGCGCCACTGAAGTACAATGCCCTCGCTGGGTTTGGACTGGAAGTGGTAAATTTTGTCGCGCCCGAGTAATACGCACGAAATTTTTAGGAGAAGCAAATGAGTAGCCAGGGAATACGAACAACCGAAGGCACATTGGGACCTAACCAAGGGCGATATGTATTAGTGGTGGCTCGCTGGAATAGTTTTGTTGTCGAGCACCTTCTTGAAGGCGCTCTGGACACTTTACGGCGCCATGGCATTAGCGATGATCAGATGCACATTGTGCGAGTGCCAGGTGCATTCGAAATCCCTATAGCTTGCCAAAAATTAGCTCAGCGCGATGACTGTGATGCCATTATTGCACTCGGTGCGGTTATCCGTGGTGGTACACCTCACTTTGAATATGTTGCTGGTGAGTGTACCAAGGGTCTGGCTCAGGTACAGATGGAAACAGGCAAACCTATAGCGTTTGGCGTGCTTACAGTCGACTCGATCGAGCAGGCAGTTGAGCGTTCTGGTACCAAAGCGGGTAACAAAGGTGCTGAAGCGGCCATGAGTGCCTTGGAAATGGTGAGTTTGAGTATCGCCCTGGGAGTTTAAGGGTAATGTCATCGATAAATGCCTTAGCTGCGCAGCGACGTCGCGCTAGACACTTTGCGCTTCAAGGTCTCTATCAGTGGTCAATGACTCAGGCAAACCTCGCAGAAATTGAAGCTGAGTTTAGAATTGACAACGACTTCTCTCATGTCGACGGCGAATATTATCGGGCGTTGCTCACGGGTGTTGTTAGTGACGCATGCGAACTAGACAGCAGCTTCGAGCAGTTACTCGATCGTACCCTAGACGAGCTTGACCCTATTGAACGCTCGTTGCTGCGATTGGGCACTTTCGAGCTAAAGGAACGTATTGATGTGCCCTATAAGGTGGTGATCAATGAATCTGTGGCTCTAGCTAAAAAATTTGGTGCGACCGACAGTTACCGCTATATCAACGGTGTGCTTGACAAAGTCGCTAGAAATTACCGCCAAATTGAAATCAATGCAGAAGCCTAATGTAGTGCGTCATGGCGGGTGGTGAATTTGATCTTATTTATCGCCATCTTGGTATTTTTGGCGCAGGCTCTCAGGTGCGCTTGGGCGTTGGGGACGATGCTGCTGTGCTGGCACTCCCCGCTAATTCCGAGTTAGTTGTATCCTCTGATAGCGTTGTCGAGGGCACGCACTTCCCTGAATTCACGCTACCTGAGCACGTCGCAACGCGCGCTGTAGCGGCGGCGGCCAGCGATTTGGCCGCTATGGCTGCTGAACCTTTGGCGATGACCCTGGCGCTAACATTACCCGAACCTGACGAACTGTGGCTGCATAGTTTCAGCCAAGGCCTGGGCCGTTGCGTAGAGGCTTTGTCTTTGCCTTTGGTGGGGGGGGATTTAACTCGGGGTCCGCTGTCCGTTACTGTTACGGTGATGGGAAGTGTGCCGACAGGCCGAGCGCTTGTGCGTTCTGGCGCTAAGCCTGGGGATTGGCTTTGTGTAACCCACACGCTAGGTGACGCAGCTGCAGGGCTTGCGCTGATCATGGGTCAGCTGCAAAGCGACTATGAAGTTGCTGCTGAGGATGAGGAGTTTCTGGAGACAAGGTTTTACCAGCCGACAGCGCGTTTGGAGTGGGTGTCTTGGTTGCGGGAGCATGCCCGTAGCGCTATCGATATTTCAGATGGTCTGCTTGTAGATGTTGCGCACATGGCGGATGCCTCGGGTTGCGCTTGCATAATAGACAGTGGGGCGTTGCCTCTGTCCCCTGCATTGTCTCGCTTGGACGCTAACCTGCGTTTAGACTTGGCACTGGCTGGCGGCGACGATTACGAACTTGCAGTGGCGGTTCCGCCTAAAACCGAGTTACCGCCGGGCTTAGTGCAAGTGGGTGAGTTTCACGAGGGGTCAGGCGTGCAATGTGATTATATTCCAGCGAAACGGGTGGGTTTCGACCACTTTGGTGCTTAAATGAACAGTCAATTACCCTCAGTGGGTCAAGTCATCAGGTCTCCCGCGCTTTTGCTTGCAACGTGGTGGGGGTCCGGTTTGTCCCCTCGAGCGCCCGGAACTGTGGGTAGCGTTGCAGCTTTACCTTTTTGCTATTTGTGGCTGTTGACCTTACCGGGTTGGGGCGTTGCGGGGGTCGCGTTTGTCCTTTTATTTTTAGGGGTCTGGGCTGCAACGCAGGCGGGAGAGGCCTGGGGAAAGGTCGATCATGGTGCGATAGTAATCGATGAAGTCTTGGGGCAGCTCTTGGCCCTAGCGATCCCTTTTTACGTCATGAGCACCTCGGTGATAAGCCTCGAGCTCTTGCTGATTGGGTTTGTGCTGTTTAGGTTATTCGACGTTGCCAAACCATGGCCGGTCAGTTATTTCGATAACCACTGGAAGTCTGGTTGGGGAGTCATGATGGACGATGTCGCAGCGGGTGTATTGGCTGGCTTGGGTGCTTTGCTCGTTTTAACGCTTTTAGCCTAATCCCCTAATGTTCGCGTCTGACCATGGCGATTGCCAGATTCAACAACGGTTGCGCGGATTCACCATAAGGGCTAAGACAAGCTATGGCCTCCGCCAATAACTTTTCAGCTTCTTTCTGCGCTCCTTCAAGGCCAAGGCAACTAACGTAGGTTGATTTCTCTACGGCAACATCCTTCCCAGCAGTTTTCCCCAAGGTGGCACTGTTCTGAGTGACGTCCAATATATCGTCGGCGACCTGAAAGGCGAGGCCGATAGTGCTCGCGAATTGCCCAAGACACGTCATATCACGCTCTGTAGCCTGTGCGCAGATAGCACCAGAAAGTACCGCGGCTTTAATGAGGGCTCCGGTTTTCTTTTCATGGATAAGGCGTAGCTGCTCGAAGCTGGAGGTCGCACCCTCTGCTGCCATGTCTAGAGCCTGCCCTCCAACCATGCCACTGAATCCAATGGCGTTGGCTATTAGGGCGATCAGTTTTAGCCGCGTATCACTGGGGAGTCGATCATCTTCGGAGATCAGGGAAAAAGCAGCGGTCTGTAATCCATCACCTATGAGTATGGCCGTTGCCTCATCGTAGACAGTATGCACGGTAGGCTTTCCTCGGCGCAGTGCATCGTTGTCCATGGCGGGAAGATCATCGTGCACCAGCGAATACGTATGTAGCCACTCGATGGCGGTGGCCGCAGAAGCCGCAGAGTCCTCTGGCCCCTCGCAAAGCATACGATAACTTGCCATGACCAAGCGGGCCCGCAAGCGCTTCCCACTATTCTCAAGGACATAGTGCAAAGCATTAGCCAGCCGCGGATCATCACAAATTAGCGGGGTTTTGGGCGTCGCTACGTCACTCATGAATCGATGGGTTGAACCTGACCGTCTTCTGTCACCATGGCGACACGCTGCTCGGCAGCGTCAAGGACCTTGCTTGCTGCCGTCACAAGGGCCATGCCTTGCTCGTAAAAGGTTAGCGATTCCTCAAGCGATACATCGGGGTCTTCCAGTTTCTCCACGATGTTTGCGAGTGCTTCCATCTGTTCCTTAAGTGATGGTGAGGCGTCGTTTGTGTTGGCTGCTTTAGGCAAAGCACGGCTCCTGATGGTTAAAAACCCAAAATTTTTGGTTTAACACAGTGTGAACTAAACAATTTTTGTTAACGCTTCTGCTGCAGCGGTTGTTAAGGTTCCTGCATCAATAATGGCTTCGCTGGTCAGCCCTGCTGCCCTTCGGTTTTCGGTCTGACTGCCGTGATGGATGAACGCATCGGGGATAGCAATATGCCGGATCTCAATATCGATATTGGCACCCGACAAAAATTCAGCAACGGCACTTCCCGCGCCACCAGCTAGGGCGTTTTCCTCAACGGTAATCAGTCGATCATGGGATTGTGCAACCTGCAACAATAAGCCCTCATCAAGCGGCTTGGCCCATCGCATGTCGACTAATGTGGCCTTGAGGGCCTTGGCAGCAATTTCTGCTTCATCTAACATCACGCCGAAGTTAAGAATTGCCACCTTGTGGCCTGTTCTAAGTGTTACCGCCTCACCAATAGGCAGCGCGGTCATTTGTTGCTCGACCAGTGCCCCAGTTCCTGCACCACGTGGATAGCGAATTGCGGCTGGCCCCTCATATTGATAGGCCGTATATAGCAGTTGGCGGCATTCGTTTTCATCAGAGGGGCAAGCGATGATCATATTGGGAATGCATCTTAAATAACTCAGATCATAAACCCCGTGGTGGGTTGCGCCGTCTTGCCCCACCAGCCCTCCACGATCAATGGCAAAGGTGACGTCCAAGTTTTGCAGGGCAACATCGTGTATGAGTTGATCATAGGCCCTTTGTAAAAATGTGGAGTAAATAGCCACGACCGGTTTAAGGCCATCACAAGCCATACCCGCAGCAAGGGTGACGGCATGCTGTTCGGCAATGGCAACGTCGTGGTAGCGGTCTGGATATTCTTCAGAGAATCGCACCATTCCTGAACCCTCGCACATTGCGGGGGTGATTCCGATCAGGCGGCTGTCGACGGCGGCTGTGTCGCACAACCAACGACCGAACACATCCTGATACTTTGGAGGTGAGGGTTTCTTGTTGCTGTTAGTGTCTGGGTTGGCTTCAATTTTATTAATGGCATGATAGCCCACCGGATCGCTCTCCGCTGGACTGAAGCCTTTGCCCTTCACCGTGCGGATGTGAAGTAGTTGGGGCCCCTTGAGCTCTATCATCGCCTCAAGGGTTTGCACCAGTTGAGGGAGGTCGTGGCCATCTAGCGGACCCACGTAATTAAAGCCTAACTCTTCAAACAACATTCCGGGGGCTACTAGGCTCTTCATTTGCTCTTCAGTCTTTTTGGCAAAATCCCAGGCTGTCCGTACGTGTTCTAAGATGCGCTTGGAGCCCTCTCTGAGCGCGATGTAAGTAGGGCTTGCCCAAATTTTAGCGAAATAGGTGGCCAAGCCACCGGTGTTGTGCCCAATAGACATCTGGTTGTCATTCAGAATAACCAGCATATTTGGTCGAACATGTCCGGCATGAGCGAGAGCTTCAAAGGCCATGCCTCCGGTAATGGCTCCGTCGCCTATTACCGCCACTACCTTGCGCTCCAAGCCTTGTCGATGGGCTGCAATGGCCATGCCCATGGCGGCTGAAATGCTTGTAGAGCTGTGACCCACGCCAAATGTATCGAAACTGCTTTCGCTGCGTTTTGGAAAGCCCGACAGCCCTTTTGCCTGTCGAATGGTCGCGAGTCGTTCCATGCGTCCGGTGAGAATTTTATGGGGATAGGTTTGGTGGCCTACATCCCAAACTATCCGGTCCTCAGGGGTATTCAGCACGTGATGTAGCGCTATTGATAACTCGACAACACCTAGCCCGGCACCAAAGTGACCGCCGGTTTGACTGACACTAAACAACATATACTGCCGAACTTCGTTGGCAAGCGTTTGTAAGTCGTCCTCACCTAGAGATCTAAGCACTCCTAGATCAGAGTTGATCTTTTCCAGTAGCGGCGTGACAGGTTTGACGGTAGGGAACGTTGTGGTCATTCTAGGATGATACCCCATCTGTAGGTATTTCAGTGGTGGGGTTTGAGACTCCGGCATAACCCAGCAATGCCCCTTGCAGGAGTTTACAGCCTTTCTTGCCCAGCGTTTTCCCATCCGGCCAAAACAGGAGAGGATCGACCTCGCCCTGATCGTTGGAGAGCAGAGTATTGATATCCAGCATAGTAGTACCAGCCCTGTTATTCATCCAAGTGACCAAGCGTCGCTCGAAGTCCCTTAGCATGCTGCCTTCGGACTTGAGCGCAGGCGTTATTGCTGGCGGCACTACGACAAAGCGTGGAGACACGCTCCAATAGGCTCTGAGTGCGTCGATCTCATCCAGTGCATTAAAGGTTGACGCTGATTTTGCCAGGCCGTCAACGTCATCCAGAAATAGGACCAGCGTGACGGGCCGGTAGTGTGCAACCATTCGCTCAAAACATTTGGCGATGGTTGTGGGGGTAAAAAGGGGTGAGGCCTTGACTCGCAGTTGTGTAGGTTCAAGCTTCTGCGCTGAGCGCGTCTTCCACTCAGAGAACACTGAGCCACCTATGACTAGTGTAGATGAATCTTTACTAATTCTAATTTGGTCTGATTCTTCAAGCAGAATTCGCACGTTTTCACAGGAAGAATTGGAGGTCTGGTCCCCCAAATCAGCCGTTGTCAAAATCGCGATAATAGCGGGTAACGCCAGTATCAGTATGAGCAGCCACGAGAAGCGCGTAGGTTCATCTTCAGAGTAAAGCTGCTGATTCATACGCCTCCTGTGATTTTATTAATTAGGCCCGAAAAGGCATAAAAAAACACTAATAATGGCCTAATTCTGCCATTTATTTGTGATTAATGTGCGGACCTGCGCTAAAGTTTTGGCCGGCGGGGTCAAAGATAAGCGATATGCTGTATCAGAGAAAAATTTCCAAGGGCGATGCGTTGTCCGCGAAGCTGGGGTTCCAGCTTCAAACCACACGTTATGTTCTGGCAGGCACCCAAATGCTGGGTGTTTGTGGCGGTATGTTTTTACTCTGGTACCAGTCTGTTCCACTGCCGACCCCAGCGTGGGGCGTCGGCATGTTGATTTTATCGTTTATCCAGTCCTTGCACATGAGCCAAGCGCTTGAAAGTCAACGGCACATCACGGCTGTAGGGCCGGTTCTGAGGGAGCTGCTTGTTTCTGCGTTCATAGGCGGTTTTGCATGGTCTGCGACGGTAATCTGGATGGGTGAATATCTGTCCGACGAGGTGCTGTACGCGCTCATTATGATCATGGTGATTATTACGGTTGCGACGGTGGCTGCGACCGCGGTAGTTCGAGAGTTTTATCTGGTTTGGCTTTGTTCTTCGCTCATTCCCGTTGCTTGCTGGTTGGCATGGAGCGCGGATGCCCGGCCTTTTAACCTGATTTTTGCAGCGGTGCTGTGGGGACTCGCTATTCTCATGGCGATTTTAAGCTACGGAATAAGTCGATCCTTCGCGCAGATGGTGGAATCAGGCCTTGAACGCGAAGCCATGGCTAAAGATATGGCTGGGTTTTCAGAAACACTTAGGGCTAAAAATACCCAGCTTCAAGAGGCTCGAAAGCAACTAGCAGATCTTGCGAAACTCGACGAGTTGACGGGCCTTCGTAACCGGCGGGGCGCTGACAAGGCTTTCGATATGGAGGTGAGTCGCGCGCAACGTGGCGGTAGTCCGATCGCCGTCATTATGATCGACGTAGATCACTTCAAGGCCTACAACGACACCTACGGCCATCCCGCGGGAGATGACGTACTAAAACGTATAGCAGGGGTCTTGCGGTCGGTAACGGCGCGAGCTGGAGAATTGGCTATACGCATGGGCGGTGAAGAATTCCTGCTGTTGTTACCCGGGGCAGGTCAAGCTGATGCTCTGGTTGCAGGGGAGAGGATCAGAACAAGAATTATGTCCTTGGAAATTGAGCATTCGGCGTCGCCTTCAGGTTCTATAGTCACAGTTTCCCAGGGGCTTGTCGCTTGTATTCCCTCGATGTCCACAGAGTTCAAGCAGCTTTTGGAGGCAGCCGACAAAGCGCTTTACTCCAGCAAAGAGGGGGGGCGAAATACCGTAACGTTGTCGCCTTTTAGGCCCTAGTCGCTTTCAGAGCTAGGGCCTCCACCGCGCCGCAGGCGGCTTATCTGCCTTCGCTCATGTTTGTCCGGACGGTGATCAGGTTTGTTTAGACCTCCGGCTGCACGACGCAGCAGTGCTTCTCGCTCACGGCGGGCAACACTTTCTTCTGATTCTTCGTACAACGTTTGGGCTGTCGAGGCAGGGCCTCTTTGGTCGCTCAAGCACAGTATGGTGATGTCTTTCTCGTCCCAGCCTTGTCGTATTGTGAGTCGATCACCGATGGCAATCTCTCGGCTGACCTTAACTCTCTGCCCCTCAAGCTGAACCTTGCCACCTTCGATAGCGGCCTTGGCGAGGCTGCGGGTTTTGAAAAATCGTGCCGCCCACAGCCATTTGTCGACGCGTACCTTAGCTGTTTTGGTTTGTTTATCTGTCAAAATGGGGCAACCCCTCAAATAGCTCGTCAAAGTGGAGTATGGCTGGGTAACGTGTATGGGTGCGACTGGACTGGCTGCTGTCGGGCTGGCGCAATGTAATCAGATGAGCCACCCCGTAAGTTTCAGCCGATACAAGCACTGATTCGGAGTCATCAATAAACAAAGTCCGCTGTGGTTCAAATGCACTTGCCGCTTGCAGCTTTTGCCAAAATGTCTGGTATTCCTTGGGGGCCTTAAAGCCGTGAGAGGTAAAGACTTTGTCCAACCAGGGCTCAAGTTGGACTTGCTCTAACTTAATACGCAGGGTGTCTGGATGGGCATTAGTGATCAAGACAACCTCGCAGTGGCTAGCGCGCAACCTGCGGAGAAAGTTTTCTGCCTCCGGCCGCCAGCTAATTTTGGCAGCGTGGCGCTGTTTGAGCTGTGCAATATCAAAGTCCACAACGTTGGACCAAAAATCCAAACAGTACCAATTGAGGTGGCCGCTCTCCCTCGCATGGATAGGGTCGAGGAAGGCTTTTGCCGCTTCAAGATCGATTCCTTGAGTTTGGGCATAGGTGGCTGGAACGACCTCGGTCCAGAATTCAGTATCGAAGCGCAGATCTAGCAAGGTACCGTCCATATCCAGCAAAACGGTGTCAATTTTTGACCAATCCACGCCCAGAACAGATTTATCGTTATGCACACTCAGTGCCATGGCAATGTTACCCTTTCATGCAATGGAGATATTAAAACACGCGATTCCCACTCCCCCGGAGCTGCCCCCGGGCTTTGAGCCCTTGCCTGCCGATTTAACAGCGAAACTGCTGTCACTTTTGGCCCGCACATCTGAGGCACTGGTCGGTTACTACCAAAATACTGAATCTGTAGCTGTGGACCGTAAGGCAGATCGCAGCCCGGTGACCACTGCCGACCACAGTGCCCATGCAATGCTGGCCCAGGGGCTGGCAGAGCTGACCCCCAATATCCCCTTCTTGTCAGAGGAATCTTCAACGGAAGAGATACGCGACCGCCATAACTGGCGGATCTGCTGGATGGTCGATCCTTTAGATGGCACTCGGGAGTTTTTGGAGCGCACGGGGGAATTCACAGTCAACGTAGCCCTGATAGTCGATCAAAGGCCCCTGCTGGGATTCATAGCGCAGCCCCTTGAGAAACAAGGTTACCTAGGTATACCGGGGTCCGGTTTGTGGCGGTGTGGGGGTACTGATTTTGATCTGGTCTCCTCGCTGACTCCAAGTGTTAGTCAGGGCGAGAGTATCCGTATGTTGGCCAGTCAGCGGCACAGTCCCAAACGTGTTGCAGCGCTAACTCAGCTGCTGATCGGTTCCGGTCTACCTGTTGAGCGAGTTAACGCCGGCAGCGCCCTTAAATTTTTTGCTCTCGTTGATGGACGGGCCGATATTTATCCTCGCAGCTCGCCCTGTTATGAATGGGACGTGGCTGCTGGCGATGCGTTGGTTCGAGCAGCCGGAGGGGAAGTGTTGTCCGAACTGGGGTTGCCTATGGCTTATAATAGTCGTGACACACTTTTGGTAGATTACTTCGTCGCAGCGGTCCCTTCCGGGTTGCATTTGCTGCCCTTGCTTGAAGGGGCGCAGGATTTGTTTAACAAGTCACGCGATGTTCATGCGTCCAATGTTTTAGAGGACACTGGCAATGGCTAACGAAAACGATGCTGCTGAAAACGATGCTGCTAATGAGGAGATGACCCCGGCTATGCGTCTTATGGTGCTACAGTCTAAGCATCGTGGGCTCGATCAGAAAATCTCAGAATTACAGCTGCAGCCGTACCATAACCAAATTCTTATACAGCGGCTTAAGAAAGAAAAGCTGAGATTGCGAGATGCTATTGAACGCATCAAGGATGAAATGATCCCTGACCTCAATGCCTGATTTTTATATTTGAAGGCTTCAACACAAAATTGACCCCTCGTGGGTGAGAAGCCACTTTTTTCTATGCAAGCCTCCGGCAAACCCAGTAAGGTCACCTCGGCTGCCAACAATACGGTGGCAGGGCAGTATTAGCGATATCGGATTGCGGCCTACCGCGCTGCCAATAGCTCTAGGGCCCGTGGGGGGCTGCAGTCTTTGTGCGAGCTGGCCGTAACTTAACGTTTGACCAAAAGATATTTCCATTAATCGTTGCCAAACGCTTTGTTGATAGGCTGTGCCCGCCGGTGCTACTGGTACATCAAACACGGTGAGTCGCCCCTCAAAGTAAGCCTGAAGTTGCCTCGCGCAGTCATCAATTACCGGACAGGAGTGGGTTGTTGTGCCTGTTGCTGGGGCCCCATCGAAATGCCATCCGACACTTTCAATCGCGTGTGAGCTCCCCGTAATGATTAAAGGCCCGAGCGGAGTGTTAATTTGAGAGCGGTAAGCTCCGGGTTTGCTCATTGTTTAGTGATCTCCTGAGTCGCTGATGTCGCTAGCGTGTGCGGCAAATCCGGCTCCCGCTTGAGCGTAAAGATTAAATGCTGAAATGCCCAAGGAGCGCAGTTGCTCCGAATGCTCTTCATGTCGCACCACTGACGCGATATTACCCGAATACCCCATGGACCGAATGAGTTCAGCGACCATGATATTTTCAGAGTGATTTGTGAGCGCGAGCATAATAATTTCTACCTCTTTAAGGTTTATTCGCACCCAAAAATCTGGATCAGAGGCATCGGCGCAAATAACCCGGCGATGTTCCTGTTGGTGGCCAGTAACTTTGTCTGGAGAAGTTTCTACGCCCAACAACGTTTCACCCAAGCGAGGTGCTAGAGCTTCATAAGCGCCAGTGCCCACGCGACCCATTCCCAGGATAACGGTATTGACGTGGTCAGTGCGTTCGTAGGTCTCCATTAACTGCATCGATCTATGGCTTAGTAAATGATCGCGATATTTTCTGTAAAAACCGTGGGAGGCCTTGCTCATAGGTGCAGCCAGTAAAAAGCTAATAGCGAGGGCAATCGAGAGCGTAGAGCTCCACACGGGAGCGACCCACCCCAATCCTGCGGCGACTGAGATAACAATGAGTCCAAACTCACTGTGGCTAGACAATACGCTTGAGGCCAAAACGGCCGACCTTGGGGTGGTGTGCAGGCGCGTCATTAAGAAGAAGTAGAGCAAAGGCTTGGCTAACGAGATAAGGCCTAAGATGATCGCTATTCCAATCAGTAGTGCGGGGGGCCAGCCCCCAAGGCCAATAGATAAGAAAAAACCGACTAGAAACAGATCTTTGAGTTGAATAAGGTTTGCAGCGAGGGCTTTGGTTTTTTGTTCTCCTGCCAGCATTGCGCCAATTAGTAGAGCACCAAGGTCGCCTTTTAATCCCACAAGTTCTGATACTTCGGCGGCTCCAATGGCCAGTGCTAATCCCAGCAGCGTCAGTAGTTCGCCGTAGCCACTTACCGACAGGAGCTTGAGGATAACGGGTCTTGCCGGAATGATGATCAGTAACCCCAAAGCGTAAATACTGGGTACCTTGCCAGTGGTAACAGCCAGAAAACTCACGGCTACCAGGTCTTGAACAACTAATATACCGATGGCGAGAATTGCGTGATTAGATTGAAGTTCGCCACGCTCCTGCAGGGTTTGAATGACAAATACGGTACTGGAGAAGGTAAGCGCGAAGGCAATGACGGCGGCGCCAGTCATTGATAAGTGCAGGGCTGGGAAGACTTGCGCGAGCCCAATGAGCAGCAACAGTAATAAGCCTTGCGAGACCGCCATGTGAACAAGTGTTGTGCCCCACACGTTGAGCTTTAAGAGGGCTCTGATGTCTAGCTTGAGTCCGATACTAAAAAGCAGCAGTGTGATGCCTAGGTCGGCCAGTTGCTCCAGCCAACTGCCTGGGGTTACACCGATTTCATGAAGCACAAAACCCGCAGTGAGGTAACCTATTAGCGCGGGAAGTCCCACTGCACGGCCAGCTAAGCCGCATAGTAGGGCGATTAAAATGATCAGTGGTTGTGAAAAATCAGCCATAACGAGCTGCGATAGGATTCATCGGGACGTTACCAGCGCAAACGCCGCAGTGGTAATGAGACAAACCTCCATGACCGCCATAACCCTGAGGATATCTGTTGTTGCAGTAATGCTACCAACCCCCGACGATGCAACTATCAGCGTTAAAAATAGGCTCAGCCTTGCAGTGCCCATTAAGCCTATGCCCAACAGAAGTAAAATTACGCCTCGCCCTGCCTCCAAAAGACTGGCTTCTGAGAGTGGTACCAGCCAAAGGTTCGCTACTGCTAGGCAACCGGCCAAAATTGCGAGGGCGGTTGCGCAGTGGCGTGATACTCGACCGAAACCCAAATCGATGCCGTACCCACGCTGGTCAGTGCGAGTTGGAGCTGAACCGTTACTTGTGGGTAATTTGGCCTTATTCATGGGCTATAGCTTAGACTGACTTGGGCTTAGAGTCAGTGATCAATATCAACTTGGAGTTTTGATGGTCGACACCCCTCAAATTTTAGGCAATGTTTGCCTATCTGATACCGCGATACGTGAAAACATCTCGGGTGTGGGCCTTAGCGGGCTGCGTATTGAGGTCGAAGAGGCGTTGGATTCCACTAATGCCGCGCTAAAACGCAGGGCGACATCTGAAAATATTCATGGCTTGGCTCTCTTTGCGGAAACACAAACAGCGGGTCGAGGAAGGCTTGGTCGGCTCTGGGTCAGTCCCCCTAAAGGTAATATTTATATGTCCTTGGGTTGGTGCATAGGTCTGGAACCTTCTGAATTGGCAGGGCTTAGTCTTGCAGTGGGGTGCGCCATTGGCGAAGGGTTAGACCGTGAGTTTGGTCTAAACATGCAACTTAAATGGCCCAACGACATGTACTTGGCGGGAAAAAAATGTGGGGGTGTCTTAATTGATCTTGTGCAGTCAGCGAACCAGGGTTGGATCGTCATTGTGGGGGTGGGGCTCAACGTTGCGATGCCAAAATTAAGTGGCGACGAGATTGATCAGCCTTGGACTGACCTGAGCACCCATTCAGCGGAAAAGTTGGCACGTCATGAGGTGGGGGGGCGAATTCTTGAGGCTCTGGTGCCATTGCTGTCGAGCTGGCAAGTCGGCTCTTTCGGCCAGTGGCGGGAATCGTGGTGTCGAAGAGATCTTATGGCAGGACGAGAAATTAGCATTCAGCAAGGAGGTCACGCGATTGCAGGGCGTGCTGAGGGTGTAGATTTTTCCGGTGCACTGCGGGTCGTAACCCATGAAGGACTAACCTTGGTGCAATCGGGAGAGGCGTCAATGTTGCGCGGTGAAACGTTATGAGCAGGTTACTAATCGACGTGGGTAATAGCTCGGCTAAGTGGGCCGTATTCGATGGTTACAATTTAAACGCGCAGCGGCACAGTGGCAGTGTCTCGGAGTTCGCTGCAGTCTTGGACGCTGAGGTACACGACAAGACTTCCGTTTGGATTGCCAGTGTTAGGGGCGAACAGTTTGATCAGGCTCTGGTGTCTGAGCTGCAAGCCCTTGAGTTTACTGGGGTGCACATTTGCGGCACAGCATTGCTTGAGGACGGGCTGCTAAACAGTTACGAAGAGCCTTCACGTATGGGTGCTGATCGTTGGTTTGCCATGCTTGGTGCTAGAGCGTGCCAGCCCGGTCCACTGCTCGTGATTGATGTAGGAAGTGCCGTCACCTGTGATTTGGTAGCAACCGACGGGCGTCACCTTGGGGGTTATATTTTCCCGGGGCCGGCCCTAATGGAAGCGGCGCTTCAGTTGAACACTCGCAAAGTGCGCTACACCGATAGCCTTGAATCCACTATTGTGCCAGGCCAAAGCACTGCCGAGTGTGTGGCTTCCGGCATCTCTGCTGCAGTATTGGGCGCCGTAAAGCAAGTTTGTGAGCAGTACCCAGACCACCACATTATTTTTACAGGTGGCGGGGCCGCCGGGTTAAAGGCGCTGGGTCTGGCCGGAGACTGGCGACCTGATCTGGTGCTCGAGGGACTATTAAGACGTGCCCTAGGCACAGATGTGGCTTTTACCACTTGACCCGAGGGGTTGCGATCAGCACAATCTGCGCGCCGGATCGGTAAAGCAGATTTGGAACACGCGTTAAGCTGGCGTAGCTCAGTAGGTAGAGCAGCTGATTTGTAATCAGCCGGTCGGGGGTTCGATTCCTCTCGCCAGCTCCATTCTCTTTTTATACCCCTTTATACCCCCCGCAATCACCAGTTTTTGATCTGGCTGCGGGCTGCGTTTGGGCAGATCTAGCACACTTAGTCGCATATGCCCGCGTTGATTTTGGCACCTTCCTTGAGCGTTTCAATGAGCTGGCTTCAAGGAGGCGGTGGGAGGGCTGTTGCGATCAGTACGTTGCCTGAGTCCCACCCTTGCTTTCGAAGAATGTTTTTCGTCTGGCGCCCACTGTGCGAGCGCCTTTCTGACAAAACCCCTAGACACCTCGGCCCCGTGATGGGGCTGGGGTGGTTTTAGGCGAATAGATTTTAGTTGATCCACGTTTCAGGTTTTTCCCGTACTAAAAACGATGAATAAAAAGATGTTATTAAAAGTAGCTCTTGTGGTTTTGTGTCTGCCTATTGGGGTCAGCGCAGCCCCTTCAAATACATTTGCTCAGCTATTGCTGTTGTTGCAGTCACTTAAGTCACAGAAGACCTTGAGTAATGGGGGTGCAGTTACGCCGGCCCCAGCTATTATTTTCAGTGCAGGGCAATCTGCTGTTATCTCTGGTGAAACCCTGAACCTGACCTGGTCATCTACTAATGCGACTTCCTGTGAGGCCTTAGGTTCTTGGCGTGGGGATTTACAGACTTCTGGCGCCTCAGAGCAGCAGACATATGGCATTGGGGAGCGCTCTTTTTCGATCACATGTACGGGTAGTGGCGGTACGACTGTATCGACCCCAGTTATTGTGCGCTTCGAGCTCAGCCCGGCTCAACGAGCGGCTCAAGCGGCGGTGTCTGCAGCTATGTCCACTTTTTGAATCTGGAGAAAGATAGTGAAGAAGCTATTGAGTGTTTTTGTTTTGTTTTACTCGGCTCTCGCATTCAGTGCCGTCCCTGAACTTCCTTTCCCTACTGGGAGCTGCTCTGGAATCTTATCACTTGTAGATCCCGAGCTAAGTTCAAATAATAGCCACACTTTTGATGGAGACGCCAACTTAACGTTAATTTTCGATTTTGACGCGGGCCAGGCCTACGGCGTGTTTCTCCTCTTTGATGATTTTGACGGAGACAATGAACGCTTCGCGCAATGGTCAGTGGACCAAGACGCCTCTGGGGCGAGTTTTACTATGGAGCGGGACGAACTTATGCCTGCCTCATTTATAGCAACGCTGTCCCTTGATTTCCCGATTGACGCCAGTACGCCCAACCTTGTGAACCTTCAGCCAACCGGCAATGTCTTTCAAGAGTATACGGTCAAGTTTCGCTTGCTCCCGACAGGGGGAGGCTCCGTGTATATCATCCAAGGCATTAACAATGCTGAGCATGGCTTTTGTGCGGCGCTTTGATCGACGTTGGCTGTTACCTTCGAGCCTGTAAGGAATCATTTTCACCCCTTAGCCTTGGGCCCTCTGAAATTGAGTTGACCGAGGTCTTCTGCAACGGCCTGCCTCAACTTAATATAGTTTAGCTATAGCGCCCGACCTCCATTCAGCCAAGGGTTATGGTGCCGCCTGCACTCCTAAAAACGGGCATGCCACCTAACTGCCCGCCCGTTGGCAGAAATATTTCTCACAAAAGTAGAGGCCGACGCCTTATTTTACAAAAGCCTTTTTGGTTTTTGCAGGGATTAAGCACCTACGTCCCTTTGCCCCAAGGCACCCAATAATTGCCAAGAAAGTGCTGCCTATTGGCGGGTACTTTGAGTTTTCTTGTTTCTGTAGTTCATTTTTGAGCTATATGTCGCAATTTGCGACTTATAAACGAACCTATTTTGCGATAAATTGTGTTGCGAGATTTAGGAAACTTGGCGAAACCAGTCAAAAGGCTGGCGGAGATTGCACATTTATTATCCATAGATCGCCACAAAATAGGGACATGAAGTCGCTAACGAAATGAGAAGGGTCTGTTATGCAAGACTTGCACCTCGAGCCAGGGATGGCTTTTAAACGATCAGCTAAAATTTCCAGACGGCGAAATGGCCCAGCCCGTCACTGCCTTTTGCTAGTGGCTGTTTGCCTCTTTGCTGGCGGGTCCGAGGTTCAGGCGAGTCCACACAACGCCGTTGGTGGATTGCTGGGCGTGGTTGGTCAAGCGCGATCAGGGGCTGTCGATACCGGACCACAGAGCGAAGATGCGCCCGAGGCCTGCGCCACTGCCAGTGCTTGCTACGTTAGCGATGTCGAGCCCGTTATTCAGCAAAGCTGCGCGGTGTGCCATCAGCAGGGGCTAGCGGCCGATCAGCAAGGTGCCCGTCTCCTATTTACTGACGACCCTGCCACAAATCATGCCGCCCTTGAAGCCTTCGTAACCTCCGATGGTGTTGGTCCAGATTGGTTGTTGGGTAAGATTGTCGGCGACTTTGAGCATGGCGGTGGTCCAGTTTTGGCACAGGGTAGCAATAGCTATTGGACTTTTGCTGACTACCTCACCTTGCTAGTGGGTGCGAATACTGATGATGGTAGTGTTGAGGCAAGTGCAATTTGGGCTGGCACTGTTATGGAAAGTCGCGAGACAACATTGCGCCGAGCTGCCATTCTTTTGGCCGGAACAGTGCCCCCAAAAGGAGCGTTGAAGCGGGTCAAAGACTCTGATGAAGCTCTCAAGTGGGACCTAAAGAGGCTGATGAAAGGCGAGGGCTTCCACGATTTCCTCACTACCGGCGCCAACGATAGGTTGTTAACGGAAGGGCTGAATAATGGCATCGACTTCCAGTTTGATAACCGGGGTCGTTTCCCCGATTTTATGCAGTTTGAGGGGAGCCTCCCCGAGGAACGTCCCGAAGAGTTCAATACTGAAGACTATCGGGACCGGCCTTTTCTGCATCAAGGCAATGCCAACCGAGAGTTTCGAAGTGCATTGATCCGCGAGCCCCTTGAGCTGATTGCTTACATCGTTGAAAACGACCGATCCTATAAAGAAGTCGTGACCGCAGACTACACCATGGTCAACCAATTCTCGGCCATGGCGTATCGCGCAGATGTGACTTTCGATGAGCCCATGTATGACGATGATGGCTTCTACGATCGATCGCGCTTAAACACCTTCAAGCCTGCAAAAAATAGCGGACACATTCCCTCTATCAATGACAACGTTGTCGACCAAGACGCAGGGATTTATTCGATCGCCGAGTACCACGATTGGCCCCATGCTGGGGTGTTGAGCACACCGGCCTGGCTTTCCCGGTACCCCTCTACCGACACGAATCGTAATCGTGCCCGAGCTCGGCGGACCTATTACCAGTTTCTGGGTGTGGATATTGAAAAGTTGGCGCCTAGAACCACCGACCCGGTGGCACTGGCCGACACTAACAACCCAACCATGAAAAACCCTGCCTGCACGGTTTGTCATGAACGCATGGACCCTGTGGCGGGTGCCTATCAAAGCTTTGGTGATGGCGGCAACTATCTCGATCAGTGGGGGGGGCTAGATTCGTTGTCGGACACGTACAAAAATCAGCAAAGACCCGACGGCGACCTTTACGAATTAGAGCACGATAACGCGTCTCAGGGTCATTATGACTTTCATGAAGTCTCTCAAAGCTTCACGACAAGCACTGGAGGTAACTTTGCCATCAGTAACCCTGACCCTTGTATCGAGGACGAAGAAAATAGCTCGGAGGAAGAGTGGGTTGGATGGTGTAGCCGCCTTGGTGTTGCTGATATCGCTATATATGACGCTGATGGAGAGCAGGTCGTAAAGCTAAAAGCTTCTGAGTTTGAAGATTACCCAGGCTTTTCCGTGTCGACATATATAGATCGTGACTCTGGAGAGCAGCGCTCGCAAGGTGATCTGAATGGCAACGTTTATCAGCTTCACTTTGACGTTTGGATGGCTTTTGATTTCGATATCCCCGAGGGTGACTATGAAATTGTAGTCACTTTGGCAACGCATGCGGAG
>JAQWYY010000005.1 GCA_029253705.1 Luminiphilus sp.
AACCATGATTATCCCTCGCACTTTTATCAACTCTTGGAAATTTGTAGGGTTTGGATGTTGGTATATTCGACGAGTCCGTAACGACCAAATTCGACACCAACACCTGACTGTTTAACACCGCCAAAAGGCGCATCGGGTTGAATCATAGCGTGGTTATTTACCCAAGCAGTGCCACACTCGAGACGCGACGCTAGTTTCTGAGCCACAGCGACGTCACTCGACCACACCGAACCACCCAGCCCTACCGATACAGCATTAGCTTTTTCCAGCGCATCTTCTACATCTGAGAAACTGACAACGGGCAATATCGGCCCGAAAGGTTCCTCTTGGACCAGTCGACTACTTTCCGGTATGTCTTTAACGATAGTCACTGGAAAGAAATAACCAGGGCCTGGCATAGGCTCACCACCGGTAAGAAAAGTAGCGCCGTCAGCTTTGGCTGATTCAGCTAATTCACAAACTCGGTCGTACTGCATTTTATTTTGAATAGGACCAAAGTCGGGGCTCTCTGAAGCCGGGCCGGTCTTAACACTCCCGGCAATACCCGCCAGAGCCTCGCACATCTCCTCATAGATATCTTCATGAACATAAAGCCGCTTTAAGGCGGCGCAGGTCTGCCCGTTATTGATCATAGCGGTCGCAAAGATTTTTCCTGCCGCCTCTGCCACATTGGTATCAGGCAAGACTATGGCTGCATCATTACCGCCCAACTCCAAAGTAAGACGCTTTAAGTTATCGGCAGCTGCTTCCATGATTCGCTTGCCGGTGCGCGTAGATCCTGTGAAAACAATCTTATCGATATCTGAATGGGCCGATATCGCCGCCCCTAGCGCGCCCTTACCAGTGACAATATTCACGACACCCGGAGGTAGCAAGTCGCTAATAAGATGCATCGCTTTGAGTACCGTTAGCGGCGTGTATTCCGAAGGCTTTGCCACCACCGTGCAACCTGCAAGAAGGCCGGGAATAATATGCCAGCAAGTAATTAACAGCGGATAATTCCAAGGTGTTATTGAGCCAACCACGCCTACTGGCTTGCGGTGCACTTCAATTCGAGCCTCGTCGTTATCCTGAATAACTTCTACGGGTAGATCGAGGCTCGCGGTATAACGTATCCATGCGAGGCTGCCCCCTAACTCAAACATGGCGCCAAGGCCTGCAAACCCTTCAATAGGCTTCCCTTGCTCCTCGCTGAGCAATTGAGCTAGCTCCCCAATATTTTCTTCGAGTCTGTCCGCAATTTTTAAAATCAGTGCTCGGCGTTCGTCCATTGAGTGGGCACTCCAGCCTGGCAAGGCCCCCCTGGCGGCAGCAACGGCGTCGTCTAACTGGGCAAGGCTGGCTTCTGGAACTGTGGCTATTGCAGTCTCAGTTGCAGGATTGAGCACCTCAATTGAACCTTCGGCCCCTACGGATTCACCGTTTATTAGCATCGAATAATCAGACATAAATTCCCCTAAAATGGCGTTACAAAACACTCTAATATTTTTTTATTTGCGTGCTGCTTTTACCGTCAATTACTAAAGCAACTTGAAGCCTAATTCCTGATCAGATCACCCATTAATCTCACCAAACACTCCTCAATAGGTAACGCGTTATCTTTCTGGAAGTATAACCTTGCGATAACTGCATACCAAGTCTCGGGCAATTCAAATCGTAAAGCCCCAAGGACAGCATAGTCTTAGGCATCATCAAATCTCTCATGACTGGGCCATTTCCTTTTCTGACGGACCAAACTCTGAGCGCACCAACAAACGCAAGTAGTTGTCTCGATCTACAGCACCGCGATCGCTACGATCCCTCAGTGAAACCCAAACCATAATTGACACCGAAGCAGGCATCGTGAACAACGCGGGATAGTCATAAGGGAAAAGCGCCTCGGCGTTACCCAGTAGAGACACCCAAACCTGTGGTCCCAACACAATGAGGACAATTGAAGAAATCAGGCCTACCCCGGCACCATACATAGCACCCCGAGTGGTAAAATCCTTCCAGAACAGCGAAAGAAAAAGAATAGGGAAGGTCACTGACGCCGAAACCACCATAGGTATCGTCGCGATAAACGCAATGTTTTCATGTTGGAAAGCAATACCCAATGAGACCGCGGCGAAACCTATGAGCAAAACGCTGATACGGGTTAGTCGCAGCTCTGTCTTTGGGTCGGGCTTCCCTTTCTTAAGCACCTCCGCGTACACGTCGTGAGAAATGGCCGCTGCACCCGAGAGGGTCAGCCCAGCAACCACCGCCAAAATGGTTGCAAAACACACCGCCGACATAAACCCCGTCAAAATATCACCACCCATGGCGGTCGCCACGTGGATCGCAGCCATGTTACTACCACCAATAAGCTTGCCTTGCTCGTTGAGAAACTCCGGATTTCCAGCAACATAGGCTATGGAGCCGAACCCGAGTACTAGCAGTGCGATATAAAAATATCCAATAAACAACGACGCGTAGTAAGCAGATAGTTTGGCTTGGCGCATATCAGGAACCGTGAACAAGCGCATTAAAATATGTGGTAGACCTACGGTGCCAAACAACATCGAAACCTGAATAGTCAATATTTGTACAGGATCGTCAAAGATCGAGCCAGCACGCAATATGCCTTCACCGCTGGGATGATTTACTGCTGCCTTGCCTAGTAAATTAGAAAAACTGAACCCAGAATCTGCCAACAGTAACGCAGCTATTAACGTGACCCCTGTAAGCAACAGGCCTGCCTTGATAATCTGCACCCATGTCGTAGCCAACATGCCACCAAAAGCAACGTAGGCAAGCACGAGCACGCTAACTAGCAGAAGAGCCCATTCATAAGGCAGCCCAAACAGGAACTGAATGAGTGTGCCCGCCCCGACCATTTGTGCAATGAGGTACATAATGACAATCAAAATAGTGCTAAACGCTGTGACGAGTCGTATGGGGTCGCGATCGAGCCGCTGAGAAATAACATCGATAAAGGTAAAGTTGCCAAGATTGCGGACACGCTTAGCAAACAAAAACATGAACACGGGCCAAGCACCAAAGGCGCCTAAAGACAAAATCAATCCGTCAAAGCCCCCTACATACATCAAGCCTGTGATACCCAAAAAAGATGCTGCAGACATAAAATCGCCAGCAATAGCGAGACCATTTTGAGCGCCTGTTATTTGACCGCCGGCGTTATAAAAAGTTGAGCTGGTTTTTGTTGATTTTGCAGCCCACCAAGTCACGTAAAGGGTGAAGGCAACGAATAGCAGAAACATACCAATGGCAATAGGGTTTACCGCTTGACGTCCAGACGCCCCTTCGATAGCACCAGCAGCCACTATAAAATCAGACCAGAGAAGCAGCGCAATCCCCGGCGTTACTTGAAATATTAAGCGCTGCATTATCGCGCCTCCCGACGAGACAGCATCAGAAAAATGGTCTCCAGAACAATAAACGTTAAAACGAGAACAACAAACATAAGCAGCGAACCGGTCAAACGAGATTCACCCAAATAGCCACCCAAACCTTCGCCCCAACTCGTCCAGTTGAGCGTAAAAGAAAAATAAAGCACCAGGTGGATCCCAGTAAACAACAGTCGCTGTCGAGTCTTGCGGTGCACCGCTTCAATATTGGCGTCTGTCATTCTTTACCTCTTATTTTTATGGCGTCCAAAACATTGCTACCACTAACTGCTGCCACTAATTGGTGCTCACCCCACTTCAAGCTCCAGACCAACGTTTATCAAAATCAATATGAACGCGCTCAGAAATAGGGTGAGCCTGACAGGTGAGGATCATACCCCGCGCGATTTCATCGGCCGTTAAACCTCGCTGAATATCCATTTCAACCTCGCCCTCAACCAACAACGCTTTGCAGGTTGAGCACACGCCCCCTTTACACGCGAAGGGCAAATCAAGTCCTAAATTCAAACCTGCGTCCAATAAATTTTCACCATCTGCCGCAATGCGCACTTGGCTAGCGCGCCCATCGTTAACCAAAGTGACATCGCACATTTTTCCAGAAAAAGCCTCTGCACGAGCATGGTGCTTAGCCACACGCTCTGCCGCATCCTCAGCAGAACTTCCAAAAAGCTCGTACTGGATTTTATCTTCAGGAATTCCGCTATCTCGCAGGCCCCTGGATACCTCAGAAATCATGGACTCCGGACCACACAGGAAAAATCCGTCGAAGCCCTTGAGATTGAGTACTCGGCGGCTCAGCTCGGCCCCTTTGTGATTATCAATACGACCATTGAGCACTGGTGCGTCCTGTGTTTCCCGACTCAATATATTGATCCAGTTAAAACGTGCCAGATACTGATTTTTCAGGAAAGATAATTGCTGACGAAACATAATGCTGGAAGAACGCTGATTACCGTACAGTAAAGTCGCTGTCGCCTTTGGATCTGCTTCTAATGCTGCTGTAAGCATGGACATAATCGGAGTGATACCCGAGCCAGCAGCAATAAATAAATAATTAGTATCAATAGCCTCAGCCGTTGGCAGCCCAAAACTTCCTTGGGGAGCCATGACCTCAAGAGTCATGCCACACTGCAGGTGATCGTTGGCAAAATTACTGAAGACCCCATTATCAACGCGCTTAATTGCAACCGTCAGCTGTTGGGAGGACGGTGGTGCACAAATGGAGTAAGCCCGACTAACGGGAACATCATCGATAGTTGTCCTAAGAGTCAGGTATTGTCCCGGTTGAAAAGCAAATACGTCTTGCAAATGCGCGGGGACGTCAAAACTCAGACAGACCGCATGGGCAGTTTCGGGAACTACGCTGGCGACCTTTAAGGGATGAAATATTGAGCTAGACATATCAGATCGCCTTAAAAACGTCGAAAGGCTCATGGCAAGCAACACATCGAAAAAGTGATTTGCAGGCTGTTGATCCAAACTCACTAATAACTTCGGTGTTGACGCTACCGCATTGGGGACATGCAATACCGCCCTCTTGTGGTGACGCCACGCCATAAGCGGTCATTTTTCGCCGCGCCTCGGGGGTTAGCCACGCTGTAGTCCATGCCGGTGCCAGGCGAGTCTCTACTATCACCTGATGGTACCCGCCCGCGGTAAGAGCAGCACGAGCGTCCTCTTCCATAATCCCTAAAGCCGGGCAACCAATGTAGGTGGGTGTCAGCACCAACTTCACTGCATCACCATCCCGGCGTATATCCTGCAGGACGCCCAGTTCGTACAACGAAATTACAGGGATCTCTGGATCCATTACACTGTCAAGCAACTCCCAAATATCGCCCACTGAGGACTCCTGGCGACGACGGCGACGCGCTAATTCCTCAATCGGCAAGAGAGGAATGCAATCTGCTGTGACGCTGGTCACTTTTGACTCACCACTGTAAACCCGGATAAGCGCGCTGCATAAACTGCATTTCAGCGAGTAAGAATCCGAGGTCATCCGTGTGAATCCCCTCCCTACCCCCTGTAACGTTCCCTTGGGCCTTGGGGATCACCAGGGTCGCCGCATGCAGTGTTTCGGTAACGGTATCAAGCCACTCTGAACGTAAACCCTCGGTATTCACTGCGATACCCGCCGCTATTAAGCCATCGAGCAATGCGTCGCACTCAAACATCTCGTCGGTATAAATCCAAAGCTGATCCAAGGCATCTTGGCAGCGCTCGTGACTCTCGGCAGTGCCATCCCCCAGACGCAACATCCAATCCCGACTGCGACGCAGGTGATAGCGACTCTCTTTCTCTGCCTTGGCCGCAATCGCCGCCAACTGGCTATCCGCGCTCTTACACAGCGCCTGAGTGAAGGGTAGCGAGTAGGCATCATATAAAAACTGGCGACACAAGGTGAAGGCGAAGTCGCCCCGAGGAAGTTCACAAAGCAGCAGATTAGTAAAATCACGAACATCGCGCTGGTAAGCGAAGGTATTCTCAGTCACCTCTCCTCCCATGAGATCGGCCGCATATTGGTAAAACAAGCGCGCCCTTCCCACAAAATCAAGAGCAACATTGGAGAGTGCTATATCTTCCTCAAGAAAGGGGGCTCGGCTCATCCATTCGGACAAACGATGGCCCATAATCAAAGCATCGTCTCCTAGTCGCACAACATAACGCGTCAGCGGATCATGCAACTTCATAGACTGTCGATCCCCTCTGGTAGCTCATACATCGCAGCATGGCGATAAGGCTTATCATCTAAAGGGTCGTAAAAGCTGTCGCAATCGCTCTCTTGGGACGCCGTAA
>JAQWYY010000059.1 GCA_029253705.1 Luminiphilus sp.
AGACATTTGTTGATGTCTATGGGCAAACCGAAAGCAATATGGAGCGTAAATCGGCCGCTGAGGGCACCCTCAATATTCGGGTGTTACAGGGTGATAGCGTTGCGACCAATGAGTCGATCTATATCGCCGGCCTCGGCGCTTCACTAACCACAAACTCATCAGGAGAGGCCAGTATCACGTTGCCAAGGGGGCGTTATCGGACCCAGGTGGCTGAAAAAACGGCCAACCTCCGTGTCGTGGGAGGGCTCACCCGCTCAGTGGTGCTCAAAATCGATGAGTCAGCCATGATGATGCAGGTGGCCGCACCGACCCTTGAAGAGGTCATCGTCATCGCAAGCTTTGACCCTGCGGGTCTTGAGCTCAGTGAGCGTGACACGACCAATATCGTTGACACAATCGGAGTTGAGTTGTTGGCAAGATTTGCAGACTCTGATGTGGCGGCCTCGGTGGTTAGAGTGCCGGGAGTCTCAGTGCAAGACGATAAATATGTGTTTATTCGCGGTCTGGGTGGGCGCTATGTCTCGGCTACCCTAAACAACGCGACCATGCCGTCTACCAACCCCTCCAAACGGACGGTTCCTTTAGACCTGTTTCCCTCCAATTTTGTGAACCAGTTGGATGTAAAAAAGACATTTCTCACTCATATGCCGGGCGAATCTACCGGGGGCAACCTCGCGATTAACACCAAGACATTCCCGGATGAGCGCATTCTAGGCATGAGTATTCAGGGGGGCTATACCACCGATTTGACCGGGGAAACGGTTTTCGTCGATGCCCTTCAGGGCGACTTTGACCAATTGGGATGGGATGACGGCGCTAGACGTCCGGATCCTGCCTTGGCGGCAATCTCGGGCATGTTGAATTCGGGTGAGGCGATTGACAGTAACACGGGCCAGGTCTTTACCTTGGACGAAGCCACTGCCGGTGAACTGCGCCGCGCAGGCGCCCTGCTGATGAAAGAGGGTTTTGACCCCAGTTTTGAGTCAGCGGCACCCAACGGAAAAATGGGCCTCAACTTTGGCGACCTGTTTCTTTTCGACAATTCCGAATTGGGTGTCTATGCCGCCATGAACTACTCCAACGACTGGAGTAAGCGCGACGATGGGGAACGCTACACCTACGAATCACAGGGTGAGGTTGCAGACAACTTTCTCTATCGGCAATACACCAACACCGTACAGTTCAACGGGTTTTTGTCAGTGGGTTGGAACGTCGGTGATCACACGTTTGAGTGGAACACCGTGGCCTCTCGCGTGACCGAGAGCCAGCTGGAAAGGACGGTGGGGCAGGAGGGCGACGAATTTCAGGCATTGCTTCGACAAACCATTCAGTGGGAAGAGCGTCAATACCTGTCGACGCAGCTCGCAGGATCGCACTTTTTAAACGATCTGGGTTCTGTTTCCTTGGAGTGGCAGGCGACCGCAAGTCAGGCCGATCGATACGCCCCTGATCGCCGTGAATACGATTTTTCGGCCACGTCTAGCGCAACTGATCCCGTCGCATTGAAGTCGCAATACCAGTTCGCACAGCCTAATGATCAGCAGGCAGAGTTATTTAACGGGTTCATTTTGGAGCCGGGCACAATTATTCGCCGACATGACGATTTGGTTGATAACAATCTGGACGTTTCGGGCCAGCTCGGATGGGATGTGTTCGACGCCGGAGAGAGCTACGCCAGACTTTCAACGGGTATTCAGCTTATTTTTCGGGAGCGTAC
>JAQWYY010000062.1 GCA_029253705.1 Luminiphilus sp.
GGCAAACACAAAATATGGCAGAGATAGAGCGGGAACTGGGCCAGCTTTCGGCTCAAGTACAGGCAGGCCCCTCGGCGCAGCAGCAAGCTCTATTGGCTCAATTTCAGTCAATGCTCAACGCAAATCCGCAGTTGAAGGCCCAGTTCGAGGCCGCCAGCCCAGAGGAGCAATCTGCGTTTATGGCCCAAATGGGCATCGCCACGGGCGCAGGCTCTAGTCAGATGAATGCCTATGGATGGTTGGAGCAACGCCTTGATTCGGTCCAGGAGGTTTTAAACCGTGCGCCACCCGATCACCCTGACATTGTGGCGCTTCAACAGAGGGTCACTGCTGCTCGAAATACTATAGCCTCCAGCGAAAGCGCGGAAGAGGCTAAAACCCTAGCTGCATTAGCTGCAAACGATCTCAGTGAATATCCAAACTTTGAGACTGACCTTGCAACCGCTGAGGGCATGGCTACAGAAATTGCTTCCGCACTGCCGCTGTTACAAAAAATAAGCAATGCACAAAGTGATCAGCCAGACCTGGAAACTGTATGGCTTTTAACAAATCAAATTAGCAGCACTGAGCTCAGACGAGTGCAGCAGGCTATCGACAATGCCGATGGGTACTTGCGTCAAATTCAAGAGTGGGATCAGCAGTATCAACCTCTTCTTAATAAAAGCGCAGCGTTTAAAAATAAATGGTACGTAAATCTGCAATACATGCCGCAGTTGTTGGCAAAGCTCAATGCGGATGCACCGGCGGCGATGAGCGTTATGCTGCTGTGTTTGCAGCATAACGAGCGGGTGGTAAACCAAATGGTCAATGATGCTACCGCTCGGCGCGCGGTCGCTTATTTTGATGGAGGAATTGCACAGGCACAGCGCGAAGTGGCAACGCTTGAAGCACTCTACCCACTAAAAGTTGTAAACGCAGCTCCAACAAAGGCGCAGCTAACAACGATTCAGAATAATATTGCAAACAGTATCTCGGCAGGCCTAGTTGCGCTTGAAGATCTCATTGTTGCCGAGCGGCGCATGCCTACGGATGCTTATGACGGAGAGGATGCAAATACGCTAAAACAAAAGGCTCAAGCGTTGGTGGAGGAGCAATTTCCCGGTCAAGAAATTATGGAACTTGCTATATGTTGCGAGTGGGATACGGAGGATTATGAAGAGCTCGTCGAGCGCGTACCGGGGGAGTGGGTAAGGCAGCGCTTTCACTTTAGAGACATTCAGGTTGGAGTGCTAATGCCCCTGAATGGTGAGCGTTTAGTCATCCGGGTCGTCGGTGTTCGTCAAAACTTCGTAACTGACCGTGAAATTGTAGAGCTACTCCGAGAATTGCCCATGATGCGGGAAAGTCTATGAAAACTCGGCGAGACCTTTCCAGCGGCTAGTGATACCGCGTGACATGTTAGTACCGTAAATTGAACAGCCATGGAAAAAGTGTAGCAACTTAATGTCGAGCGCTCGGAGATTTTACTGCCTCAGTAAAGCTCATCCCTATAGGCGTGCTCTACTAACTCATCCATGGCCGATGCGACTTCCCCAGACTTTGATTGATCGCTAATAATTTTTCCAAAGGAAGGGATGATGCTGGCTTCGGGTTGATATTCGTTCGTCCATAATTTTGACCTAATCACAGCTTTGCCGCAGTGAAAATAGCTTTTTGTTACCTCGATGAGCAGCCCTACGTCGAGCTGTCTTCCGTTAACCTTGCTGTAAGCCAGCGCCTCTTTGTTTTTTATAATCGTCGAGTGTCCAGATACCCGCAAAGTCTCCTTGTATCCGGGCACAAAGAAGATAAGGCCAACTTTGGAATTTTCAATGAGGTTGTGAAAGGTCTCGAGCTTGTTATTGCCCATGCGGTCGGGAATTAAAAGCGTGTTTTGATCGATGACTTTTACAAACCCAGGCGCATCGCCTTTTGGAGAAATGATTGGCTGACCCTGCCCATCGGCTGTCGCGATACATAAAAAGGGCGATGCTTTTATGAAGGCTGTCTGATAGTCGTCTAAGCTATCGAGCATGATGGCCTTAGCTATTTCAAGTGGGGCTCCATAATTGGCCTCGAGAGCTGCAGCAGTCTCTAATAGCTCCGACTGCGCTAGCGGATTTTTAGATGTCATCTGACGCAACTCCAAGAGGCCTGAACGATCAAGATCATAGCAGACTAGTATTGGATTTAGGCCTTTCAGTTACCAGTTCCAGCGATGCTCAATGGTGGGTCCAAAGGTCTGCATGCGATGAAACATCATCTGCGGGGTAGGGCGGTTTTAATATGCGCCGTCAAGTTATAGCAAAGTGCGGTTAATGAACTGTGGCTGA
>JAQWYY010000071.1 GCA_029253705.1 Luminiphilus sp.
GTAGGTCCATTCAATACGGAGAATCCATGTCCAATCCTGCCCCCAAACCAGCCCAATCGGTGCCCAATGCCGCCAACGCTCCCAGGCACAGTTTGCCTGCGTGGCTAATAGCAGATCTCAGGTCTGATCACGCCGGCGAAATGGGTGCGGTCATGATTTACCGGGGTATTTTGGCGGTAAGTCGGGATGCCGCCGTCAGGGAGTTTGCACAACACCACCTGGCCACTGAAGAAACACACTTGCAGCGTATCACCGCGCTGCTTCAGGAGAGCCAGCACACACGTTTGCTGCCTTTATGGCGTGTCATGGGTTGGTTGACCGGGGCTTTGCCGGCAATGCTGGGAGCAAATAGTGTGTTTGTGACCATTGAGGCAGTGGAAACCTTCGTCGACCATCACTATCAAGAGCAGCTGAATCGAATAGACCCCGAAGGCAAGTTCGCTGACATTCGAGGAATTTTGGCAGACTGCCAAGCTGATGAGGTCGCTCATCGTGACGAAGCTAAAGGCCTTGCAACTCAATCGCGAGGGCCCATGCTGAGTTTATGGGCACTGGTGGTAAAAAGCGGTTCGGCGGCGGCTGTTTGGGCCGCACGCCGAATTTAGGTTCGATCAGGCAGGTTCCCACGCCTCAGGTAGTGCGGCGTTAACCACGCCACCGTCCACAGCTACGGTTTCGCCAACGACATAATCCCCAGATCTTGCAGCGAGATAAATAGCGGCCGCGGCCATATCTTCATCGGCACCAATGCGTCCGCTGGGAATGCCTGGGGCAATGGCATCGCCGAAGTCCCGAGCTGCTTTATTCATCTCAGAGGCGAAAGCGCCGGGGGCAATAGCTGTCACGTTAATGTGATCTGTGATCAATCGTGCCGATAAGCGCTTGGTGAGGTTAATCACTGCGGCTTTAGAGGCCTGATAGCTATAGGTTTCCCAAGGGTTGAGGCGCAAGCCGTCAATCGAGGCAATGTTGATCACTTTGCCCGGGCGAGCCGCCGTGGCGGCTGCTTTCAAGGTAGGGAAGAGCGCCTGGGTCAAAAAGAACAATGACTTCACGTTAAGGTCCATCACTTTATCCCAGCCTTTCTCTGGAAAAGCTTCGAAATCCTGGCCCCAAGCGGCGCCCGCGTTATTCACCAAAATATCAAGTTTAGGTTCCTTCGCTGTCATGGCTTCGGCGAGAGCGCGGCAGCCATCAACAGTGGAGATGTCGGCGGGCAGTGAGTGGCATTTGTCGCCGAGCTCAGCGGCAACTTCGTCACAAACTTCAGCTTTGCGTGATGAAATATAAACTTTGGCGCCTTGTGCAATAAAGCCTTTGGCAATCATAAGACCAATGCCCCTTGAGCCACCCGTCACTAGGGCAGTCTTGCCCTCTAGAGAAAAAAGGCTGTTTGTATCCATAAATCCGTCCTGTCGTGTCATGCATTAATAAAAGAGCGCAAACCCTACCGAACACCGGCGAGGTATGCCAGCCCATTGGTCTCTGGCATTATTAAAAGGTTGCCAATATACAAAAAGGAGAGCCGTTTTTGTCTTTAGACGATGATCGCCCAACCGCCGAGGAGCTCGCCGTACGCCTACAATACAGTGCGCGCTTGGCCTCAGTGGGAAAATTGGCGTCCAGTGCGGCTCATGAAATCAACCAGCCGCTCAATGTTATTCGTATGGCGGCATTCAATGTTCGCCGAGCGATTCAAAAAGGAACGTTAGATCCTAAGTCTGCGCTGGTTAAACTTGAACGCATTGATAGTCAAATTGCGAGGGCCGCGCGACTGGTTGGCGGGATGAAGGCGTTTTCTCCAACCACAACGGCGGATACGCCTACAGCTATTAATCCCACCGAGGCATTGACGACAGCGCTAGAGCTTATGGCCAAACGCTTTACCGCCGCAGACGTCGAGCTTATTCACGAACCCCGTACCGGTGATGAGACCGTGCAGGCCGCCCCCAGTGCCTTGCAGGAGCTGGTTATTCACCTCTTGGACAACGCGATTGAGGCTTACAGTGATATCCCGGAGCGCAACCCATTGTTGGTAAACGAGGACGTGCCGCCACGGTGGGTGAGGGTGGTGGAAGCGGTGCATGAGCAGGACTTTATCATCACCATCGAAGACGCAGCGGGTGGACTGGCAGCTGAGATTGCCGACCGTGCCTTTTTACCCTTTGTTACAACGGCTGAAAACGGCAGTCACGCCGGTCTTGGTTTGACGGTTTGCGCAAGCTTGGCTGCATCATTGGGTGGCGCTGTAACGCTAGATCCTACTGAACTGGGCTTGGTGGCGACCGTCCGTTTACCCCTGATCAGTGCTTTTTAATTTGTGGGCAGGTCTGCAGCATTACCATTTCGTCAGCGTTCAGCCACCATTGACCGTCGATTGAGGGGCTGGCAGTAACCCCAGCTCAACGTGCTACTTATTCAGCGTCAGCATGTACTTCGCTACCTCGAGCCGCATTTCCTCAGACAGGTGGTTCTGCGGTGGCATGGTGGGAAAGTCGGGTCGCTTTTTTTCAGGCGCTGCAATGTACTGCGCAATGGCACTGGCATCCTCGCCATACTGGGCCTTAATCGCCATGACGGGCGGGCCAATCATGCGTACGTTATAGGTGTGACAGCCGGCACAGATGCCTTGGTAAACCAACTTAGCGCCGTCCGCATCTACC
>JAQWYY010000089.1 GCA_029253705.1 Luminiphilus sp.
CCTAGCGCTTTTTTCTATTTGCCATATGAATGGCCTTACCATCGACTGCCAAGGCAGCTTCGTGAACTGCCTCTGATAATGTGGGATGTCCAAACACCATCATCTGTATGTCTTCAGCGCTTGAGCCGAACTCCATCGCTATAAGTAATTGCTGCACCAAATCAGCGGCCGATGGTCCGACGCAGTGAGCGCCTAGAAGCTGGTCAGTATTTTCGTCGGCAATAATTTTAATCATGCCGTCGCTGTCTCCAGACGCCAGCGCGCGCCCAATTGCCGCAAAGGGAAAGGTGCCCACCTTGAAATTTACACCCTCCGCTTTGAGCTCCTGCTCAGTCTTACCAACGCCAGCAATCTCTGGGTGGGTGTAAATAATAGAGGGAATTAAGTCGTAGTTTAGTGGGTGATGATGCCCTGCAATTTGCTCGGCCACCATGACGCCCTCTTCCGAGCCTTTGTGCGCCAGCATGGGGCCTCTTACCATGTCACCAATAGCCCAAACTCCCGGCGCCTCGGTGGAGCAAGCGTCATTGACAAAAACACAGCCCCGCTCGTCCATTGTAACGCCTGAGTCCTCAGCAAAAAGCTCACCTGTCTGTGGTCTGCGACCAACAGAAACAATCAGCCGATCGAAGATTTCAGTGTGGGTCTCGTCACCCGTTGCGTAGTTCACGTGGACTTTTCCGTCAACGACTTCAGAGCCCGTAACGCGGGCACCGAGACGGATATCTAAACCCTGTTTTTTGAACAGCTTTTGACCTTCCTTGGCAATCTGGGCGTCCATAGAAGGCAGGAAGCTGTCCATCGCCTCCAACAGTACAACCTCGGCTCCAAGACGTCCCCAAACGCTGCCTAACTCAAGTCCAATGACACCCGCACCAATAACACCGAGTCGTTCTGGCACGGCGTCAAAAACAAGCGCACCCGTTGAGTCAACGATATGGATCTGATCAACCGGTGCAACGGGTATATCGATAGGCAATGATCCAGCTGCCAATACAATGTTCTCCGCTTCATAAACGGCTTCACTGCCATCCGATGACTGAACTTCGACCTTCCGATTAGCCAGCAACTTGCCTCGCCCCTGAACAACATCAATCTGATTGTGCTTCAGCAAGCCGGCAACACCACCCGTAAGCTGACCCACAATTTGATCCTTACGCTGCATCATTGTTGCGACATTAATTTTGGGGTCACCTAGACCAATTCCGTGATCTGAAAAATGTTCTTTTGCTTCAAGATACTTGTGGGAACTGTCTAGTAGCGCTTTTGAGGGAATACAACCCACGTTCAGGCAGGTGCCGCCTAAAACTGGCTTCCCTTTTTCGTCTGCCCATTGCTCGACAACGGCCACTTTCTTGCCTAGCTGTGCACAACGGATCGCACACACATAGCCGGCAGGACCGGAACCAATAACAATTACATCGTATGCTGCTGTCATGTTCTTCTTCCTGTGGAGGATGTCATCAGAGTTGTAAGAGAATACGTGCGGGGTCTTCGATAAACCCTTTGACGGTCACTAAAAACTGCACGGCTGTCTTGCCGTCTATAAGCCGGTGATCATAGGACAACGCCAAGTACATCATTGGCTGAATAACCACTTCGCCATTAACGGCAACGGGCCGCTCCTGAATGGTATGCATGCCCAATATGCCGGTCTGCGGCGGATTCAAAATAGGCGTTGACAACAATGATCCAAAAACCCCCCCGTTAGACACCGTAAACGTGCCGCCGGTCATCTCCTCTATCGTCAGCTTTTTATCTTGAGCTTTTAACCCCAAATCTCTAATGGCCGCCTCGACGTCGGCAATGCTCATGAAATCAGCATCACGAAGCACCGGCACCACAAGCCCGTCATTCGTTGATACCGCCACGCCAATATCCTGGTAGCCGTGATACACCACATCACTGCCATCAATAGACGCGTTTACCGCTGGATATCGTTTTAAAGCCTCGCAACAGGCTTTTACAAAAAAGCCCATAAACCCTAGGCGGGTTCCATTGTGCGCCTTTTCAAAGCTCTCTTTATATTGACTACGAAGTTTCATCAGCGGCGCCATATTCACTTCATTAAAAGTGGTTAGCATCGCTGTCTGCTGTGTAGCTTCGAGTAATCGCTCAGCAATTCTAGAGCGCATCCGAGTCATGGGTACTCGTTTCTCAATGCGTTCGCTGGATGGACCATAAGCGGCTTCGGATGGGCTCGCCACAGATGCCGTTACGGGCTCTGCTGGCGCTGCCTTGGTTTGAGGCGCTACCGATTCAGAAGCCGCTTTGAGATGCTTGGTGACATCTTCCTTGGTGATTCGGCCACCCTTGCCGGTACCCTCTATCGCATCTGCATCAAGGCCATGTTCATCGACCAAGGCGCGAGCGGCGGGGCCCATCGTATTATCGCCACCTTCAGAGGCGACTGGCTCAGCGCTTTGCCGTGCTGCCCCAGTGCCGGTCGCCGGCTTTGTGACTTCGCCTGCTTCAAGCACCGCAAGCAGCGCTTCACTCTCTATTGTGTCACCCTCTGCAGCGACAATAGATGTGAGAATCCCTGACTCTGGCGCAACAACTTCCATGACGACCTTGTCGGTTTCTATCTCGACCAATAACTCGTCGCGGGCGACAGAATCGCCCTCAGCTTTGTGCCAAGCCGCGACCTCACCATCGGCGACAGACTCGGGAAATGCCGGTGCCTTAATTTCAATTGCCATGATGTTTTTCCTACTTCAATCCTGATCAATTACCCCAGGGCATTGGGCCCAGGGCTTCGTTTATAAAACTTTCCTGCTGCTTTAGGTGCAATGCTGTGTAGCCCGCCGCGACTGAGGCTGACGCCTCTCGGCCCGCATACCGTAAATACACATCAACTTTATGGCGCTGTATAACGCGGCGCATATTATGTTGACTGGCATACCAAGCCCCTTGGTTCATGGGCTCTTCCTGACACCAAATGGCGTCTTCAATATTAGTGTATGGGCTCAATACTCTGGCCAGATCATCTTCAGGGAACGGGTAGAGCTGCTCGACGCGAATAATTGCGATATTGTCAATTTCTCGCTCGCGACGCGCTGCACGCAAGTCGTAAAACACCTTGCCTGAACATAGAATGACGCGTTTCACCGATGTAGGGTCGAGCTTGTCTGTCTCATTTAAAACGGTTTCAAACCTTCCATCGGCGAGCTCTTCCAGCGTCGAGGTTGCCTCTTTGTGACGCAGCAAACTTTTTGGCGACATCACAATCAGCGGCTTTCGCAAAGGTCTAATGGCTTGACGACGCAGCATATGAAAAACCTGCGCCGGCGTGGTTGGCATACAGACCTGCATATTTTGTTCAGCACACATTTGCAAGTAGCGCTCGAGTCGAGCGGACGAATGCTCAGGCCCCTGCCCTTCGTAGCCATGGGGCAACAACATGGTTAAGCCACAAACACGGGACCACTTGTGCTCGCCGCTGGCGATGAACTGATCAATAACCACCTGCGCGCCGTTGGCAAAGTCACCAAACTGCGCCTCCCAGACCACCAAACCTGTTGGCGATGTCGTCGCGTAGCCATATTCGAAGGCCAGCACGGCTTCCTCAGACAAAAGCGAATCATAAATCCGAAAATCGGCTTGATCGTCATCAAGGTGCTGCAACGCAATGTGCCGCCCCACTTCTTTCTGATTGTGGATAACAGCATGACGGTGGGAAAAGGTGCCGCGGCCGATATCCTGCCCCGTCATACGCACTGGGAACTGCTCTACTAAGAGCGATGCGTAGGCCATGATCTCGGCAAAACCCCAATTGATCTCTTGAGCACCAACACCCATTTTGCGGCGATCTTCCAAAAGCTTGGTAACTTGTCGCTGTACCGCGAACCCCTCGGGAGCACTCGCAATTTTATCGGAGAGAAGCCTCAACTGCCCAAGGGGAAAACGGGTATCACATTCAACAGTCCAGGCATGGCCCAAATAAGGCCCCCAGTCGACAAACAACCTGTTGTTGGGCTCCATTACCAAAGAGCTGACAAGTGGTTCACCCCGCTCTAGCGACTCCCGATAACGCGCCATTAAGGCAACGTCCTCTTCCTCCGACAACATCTTCTCGGCAATGAGTCGCTGAGCATATAGATCGCGAGTTGTTGGATGCTTTTTAATTGCTGCATACATCTGGGGCTGAGTGACTGCAGGCTCATCCGCCTCATTGTGTCCGCGCCTGCGGTAGCAAATGAGATCAATAACCACATCCCGTTTAAAGGTGTTTCTGAAATCAACCGCTAACTGCGTAACAAAGACGACTGCTTCGGGATCATCTGCATTAACGTGAAAAATTGGCGCCTGAACCATCTTGGCAACGTCAGTACAGTACTCGGTAGAGCGCGCATCAATGCGCTCGCTAGTAGTAAAGCCCACTTGGTTGTTCAGAACAATGTGCAACGTCCCGCCGGTTTTATACCCTCGGGTCTGAGACATTTGAAACGTCTCCATCACAACACCCTGCCCAGCAAATGCGGCATCCCCGTGAATTACGATAGGAACAACCGAATCGCCCTCGGGGTCACCACGGCGATCTTGTCGCGCTCGAACAGATCCTTCGACAACGGGAGAAACAATTTCCAAATGAGAGGGGTTAAAAGCGAGCGCAAGATGGACTTCACCACCGCTTGTCATCACGTTCGAAGAAAATCCTTGGTGGTATTTAACATCACCAGAGCCGGTGTATTCGGCACGCCCTTCAAACTCATCAAACAGTTCGCCAGGATTTTTCCCCAAAATATTGATTAGCACGTTTAACCGTCCCCGGTGGGCCATGCCAATCACGATTTCTTTGGCGCCATAACCTCCAATGCGCTCAATCGCCTCAGACATCATGGGAATCAGGCTTTCACCTCCCTCAAGACCAAAGCGCTTGGTGCCCGGGTACTTTGAACCTAAGGACTTCTCAAGCCCCTCAGCTTTGATCAAACGCCGCAAAACCTGCAGGCGCTGCTCCCGAGAAAACTCGGGGGCCGAACGCACTGACTCCATCCGGCTCATGATCCAGTGGCGCTGTTCTGTGTCCACAATATGCATGAATTCAGCGCCGATGGTATGGCAGTAAGTACGCTGTAGTGCATCTACGATGTCGCGCAGTGTGGCATCACTCGCGCCGT
>JAQWYY010000097.1 GCA_029253705.1 Luminiphilus sp.
GACCCCCTCGATTTCTTGAATTTGCTGCATAAGGTCGATACACAGATCGACCCCTTCCTGTTTTTGATCTTTAGCACCGGCTAGGCGTTTAATCACGGAATCAGGAATGTGTACTCCAGCGACATTTTTACGGATCCAGTCGGCCGACTTTGCTGAAGCCATGGGCCCCACGCCAGGGAGAATAAAAACTTTCTCGTGTAGGCCCATGTCACGGGTTTTGGCCATGAACAATTTGAGGCGTTCAATATCGAAGCAGTACTGTGTCTGCACGAACTGGGCTCCCGCGGCGATTTTTTTAGCGAGCCGTTGGGGTCGAAAGTCTAAGGGCGGCGCAAAGGGGTTCGAAGCGCCGCCCATAAAAAGCCGGGGCGGTGACGACAGCGATCGGCCACTGAGAAAGGCGCTGTTATCGCGCATGTGGCGCACCATAGAGAGTGCCGAAATGCTATCCATGTCAAAAACGGGTTTGGCTTCGGGGTGGTCACCCGACTGTACACCGTCGCCGCTTAGGCAAAGAATATTGGCAACACCCATGGCAGCGGCACCGAGCACGTCACCCTGCATAGATATGCGGTTTCTGTCACGGCATGACATTTGCAAAATCATCGAGTAACCCATGCGGGTGAGCAGCGCACAAATACCCATACTCGACATATGACAATTGGCCCCAGAGCCGTCGGTTGCATTGATAGCATCGACATAGCCATTGAAATCTTTGGCTCGCGCGTAGACCTCATTGGGGTCAGCTGAGTCAGGGGGGGCTATCTCAGCTGTGACGGCAAACTGACCAGCTCTGAGTACTCGCTCAAAGCGACCAGGGGAAAAATGGCCGGGCAGAATAGGCAGGTTTTCGCCGGCCGCGGGCTCGTCAGCAAAGTTCATGCAGATTTCTCCCGCCGCGCTTTCAATGCGCCCAGCCAACTGCTATGGCCTTTGAGACGGCTATCGACGGGCAGTTGTATTACTTGTAATCCGCTATCACCCTGACCCATTTGCTGGCTGCCTTCCCAGGCTTTCACCCAAACACAGGTCATCTCGGGTTTGATTTCGCAGCCACCATCTTGCCTGACACCGCCACAGGGTCCGTTGCGTAGAGTCTTGGGGCAGTTCATTGGGCAGGCCATGCCAGTTGTCCCGAGAGTGCACTGACCGCAGGACTGTGAGTCGAATAAAAACCCTTTAATGACTCCCTCGATGCGAGCAAAAGGTTTGTCGAGACGGTGGTAGCCAATACGATGCAGCAGGGGATCTAATAGGTGTAGCGTGCCCTCAAAAACTTCGTAAAGTTTGTGCAAGCCTTTGGCGTGTCGTACCGACCAGTCCCTCGCCGCTTTCACTTAGGCACCTCGTCAAAACCTTTCTGCGCAACGAGCCGTGCGATATCGTCATCAGAATACTGCGCTTCAATTTCTTCACCGAACCCTTGGGCAATGTCCTTCACCGAACCCTCTGCCTCGATGGATGTGGTCACCCGTCGCCACTCTTCGAGGTAGGCATCACTGCCTCCTTTTCCAGCTTTCATCGCTGCACGGTCAATAGCTGCCTGAAAGCGATGGCTGAGTAGGTGCTTGCCACGATCACGCCCGCGTTTGATCAAAACTTGGGCTGGAATATCACGCCAATAAACATCAATGCGCTGCATGATGAGCTCCGCTAGCATGTTGCAAATTAAGAACCTGTCTTTCGAGGTGTTGCCCTAGCTCGCCCATGCCTGTGGTGAGGGTCTCAAAACGAAGCCCCAGGTAGTCGGCGGCTCGGCGCGCGGCAAGCTGCAATTGTTCATCGTCCTGCTGGGCAAGATAAATAACGCGGCGGTAGTGACCGAAAAACTCTTGCAGTAGCTGTGGATGACGATCGAGCTTCAGGCCTCGGACGACCAGTCGATCGAAATGCCTTACCAGGAAATCGGTGAGATAAAAGGTGCCAGGCTCGGCGTCAGCTAACGCATTAAAACGAGCTTCAGTGGCATAAAAGGCATAGCAGTGAGCACCGGGAAGACGTTCTAGGTTCCACCGCGCCAAGACTTTATCAATGC
>JAQWYY010000099.1 GCA_029253705.1 Luminiphilus sp.
GCTATCGAGGTGGGCGACGTTAGCCTTGATACCGAGGAGAGTCTCAATATTGATGTGGGTTTGTCATTACATGGCGAGACCCAATCGCTGCGCATTGGTGCGTACTACAATGACTTCGATAACTTCATCAACCTAGCCAGTACCGGTATGGAAGTGGGAGAGACCCCCGTGCGACGCTATGAGCAGGGGTCTGCGGAGTTTATGGGTTTGGAGCTTGACGCTCACTGGGAGGTCTTAGAGACCAACTTAGGACTGCTTAACCTGGAAGTTGAAATGGACCTAACCCGCGGCGAGCTCGCAGACGGCAGCGATGTGCCGAGATTGCCACCGCTATCAGGTGCCTTGGGATTGGTATGGGAGCAATCCTCAGCGCGCTACTTCACCCGGTTGACTGCCGCAGACAAGCAAGACCGAGCGGGTAGCAACGAGGAAGCTACGGACAGCTGGGTACGCTGGGATATTGGTGGTCAGTGGCAGTTCGGTTTCAGTGACTCCCTCATTACGCTATCAGCGGTGATGCGCAATATTCGTGATGAAGAAATCCGTCTGAGTACTTCGGTACTGAGAGAATATGCCCCAGAACCTGGACGTTCCTTTAACGTGGGTGTCCGAATGGAGTTCTGAGGCGTTACAATGCCAGTGTGAATCGGTTAATCATTGGAATCAGCGGAGCCTCAGGGGTTCAATTTGGAGTTAGAGCCCTCGAGCTACTGGCTCCGCTGCCTATCGAAACCCATTTGGTGATGTCGCGTTCCGCTGAGCTCACGGTGCACCACGAACTCGATATGCCTCTCGCCGATCTTCGTGACTTAGCTGACGAGTGGCACCCCATAAAAAATGTCGGTGCCTCAATTGCCAGCGGGTCTTTTCGCAACATGGGAATGCTTATTGCCCCCTGTTCAATTCGCACTTTGGGCGAAATTGTTTCGGGGGTCACTTCTACACTGTTGACCCGGTCGGCTGATGTTGCCTTAAAGGAGCGCAGGCCACTGGTGTTAATGGTACGAGAAACCCCCCTCCATCTTGGGCATTTACGCAATATGGTAGCGGCCACGGAGATGGGGGCCATTATTGCACCTCCCGTGCCTGCCTTTTACACCCGTCCAGAATCGGTCGATGCTTTGGTGACCCAGAGTGTTGCCCGAGTGCTTGATTTGTTTGCCATCGATATCCCAGAGATTCATCGATGGACTGAATCGTGAGCCAAGCACCCTGGCGCTTTCCCCCAGAGTGGTTGGTGTTCAGCGTTATAGTCGTTGATCTCATTGGCTTCGGCATTCTAATCCCTATTCTTCCATTCATGTCGCCGGCACTCGGCGGCGATGAAATGGACGTCGCTTTGGTCATCGCTATTTACAGCCTTTGCGCCGGCATCGCGGGCCCATTTTGGGGGAGCCTGTCTGATCGCATTGGTCGAAAACAGGTCTTGATGGTGTGTTTGTTTGGCGGTGCGCTGTCCTACGGCATGATCGGTGTGGCGAGCGAACTATGGATGCTTTACGCGGCACGTGCTGTTGGTGGTGTTATGGCGGGCAGTTTGCCAGTGGCGTCCGCATTGATGGCCGACGTCAGTGCCCCGCACAGAAGAGCTAAAGCGATGGGCCTTGTGGGCACTGCTTTTGGCCTGGGGCTCATTCTTGGGCCAGTAATTGGTGGTGTTCTGGCTGGGCCGGAGGGTGCGTTTTTGTGGCCCGGATTGTTCGCGGCTATCATGTCGTTGGTTTCGGTGGGGTTGGCTGGGTGGTTGCTACCCGCTGACCGACCTAGTGTCGAAACCACTAAAAAAATCCAAAAAGCATCCGGACCTGAGAATATGCTGGCCTTCATTCGACGCCGGCATGCCCTGCTACTGACCGTGCAATATACGCTGCATACAGGCGCGGTAAGCGCAGCCATTTACCTAAGCCCACTGTGGTTAGCGGCTTATCTCGGTTGGGGGCCAAGAGAGGTTGGCATATTGTTCGGTCTTGTGGGTGTAGCCATGATCGTCGTTCAAGGTGCCATGATGGATTGGATGACGCGGACCTTCGGATTGATTAACGTGTTAACTGGTGGCGCGGCTATTTTCGCAGCCAGTCTAATTGCCGCGATTTCAGTGGAAACTGAATTCACCAGGGGCTTTGTTATTTTTACGGCGTTTGCGGGGGCCACCTGCTGTTTGCCGGTGTTGAATACCGTAGCCAGCAGCATTGTCGGTACTCAAGAGCGTGGTCGAATGATGGGTGTCACTGCGTTAGCGGCATCGATAGGGCGTGTGATAGGCCCATTAGCCACGGGTTTAGTGTTGGCGGTTAGTGATTATCCAATGTCTTGGTTTGTTATCGCGCTTCCCGTTTTTTTGGTGTTGCTATGGTCACGAACTGGGGCTGTTCGTTATGCTCGCCACGGTGGGCTGCAGCCGTCAGACGGTTGATATAACGTTGACCCTTGCCCGATAAAGAACGGTGTTTTTGATGTTTTTTCGCTGCAGGGTTGCAGCAGAAAGTGTCTTGATCACTGAGTTTTTGGTGCTAAGGTATTTAGACTGTGTTCCCAGTGAAGCCCTGTCATGAAGTCCCGCGTTTTGATTACTCTGCCATTGCCTGCCGCTGTCTTGGACACTCTGAGAGAGCAGTTTGATCTTCAGGTCTGGAGCGATGGCCCAATGCCCCAAGCACACATTGACCGTAAGGCGAAGACAGCCGACGGAATTCTTTGCTCTCTGGGTACCTCTATCACCGCCGATCTCATTAGGTCGAACCCACAGTTACGTACGATTTCCAGTATTTCAGTAGGCGTTGATCACATTGATATGGACGCCGCGACGGCAGCCCGCCTGCCGATTGGCCATACCCCCGGCGTTTTGGTTGATAGTACGGCTGATTTGGCCCTCGCCCTTATGCTGGCAACGATGCGCCGAGTCGTTGAGGCAGATCGTTTTATTCGTCGAGGTCAATGGTCCTCCAGTTGGACCACGGATTTTTTTCTTGGTGAGGATCTCAGTCGTGCCACGGTGGGCATTGTGGGGCTGGGTCCCACGGGCCTAGCGGTTGTAAAGCGCGTTAGTGCGTTTGGCGCCAATGTCATTGGGTGGAATCGAACTGAACGTGAAGTACCCGGTGTGCGCAATGTTGCTCTCGATGACCTGTTTGCCGAGGCCGACATCGTCTCACTGCATACTGCAGCAACGCCGGAGACTTACCATCTAGTCAATGCTCAGCGGCTTGCGTCGATGAAAACTGGCGCGGTGATTATTAATACGGCTCGTGGTTCGGTGATTGATGAATCGGCGCTTATAAGCGCTCTATCTGGCGGCAAAATTAGGGCCGGACTTGATGTCTATGAGCAAGAGCCACTGGCGGAAAACAGCCCGCTATTAACCATGGATAACGTTGTTTTAATGCCACATTTGGGGAGTGCTACAGCAAAAACTCGGCAGGCAATGTTGGCCCGCGCTCTTGAAAACCTGGCAGCGGGCCTTGAGGGGAAGTCGCTACCGTGGTGCGCTAATCCAAAGGTTTATGCTGCGACTTAGTTTGCCTTGGGCAGACGTCCCAAGGCTCGGTTGACGGCCTTGTCGATACTTGCTGTCATTCGCTTTGCATCAAAATTGGCATGGTCAACGATTTTGCTCATTCCTGCTGCCCACACAGGGTTTTGGGAACTTCCATCTGTAAATGTCAAAAGGATACTGGTGACCTCTCTGGGACCCGATAGCGCGTAAGCATTATCGATGAGCGCCTGGTTTGCTCGACGATTGATGACGAGGTCTTGGCTTGAGACGGGGATATCTTGGTTATTTGCATCAGTTGCGGCCATGCTAAGAGCGCCCTCACTGATCGACGCCTTGAATTGATAAATGACTTGGAAATCTCCGCCAGCATCTACGCGTTGGTATCCTTTACTTGCAAGCTTGTTATCGACCGACGCCCGTAGGGTGGGGTCAAGAGCGTATACCGGGTCTGAAGCGGCGCCAGAGGGATCGAGGGCTGCGGCCTGCCAGTGATAAGTCGCGTAGTTGCCTGCCTCAAAGCGATCATTAGGTGTTGTATCGACCTGAACACTTGAGCACCCACCGAGAGTCAATAACGCCAGAAGCCCGGTGATCAAAAGGTAGAAGTTTACGGATCGAACAATCATGCTTTTTTCCTTGACGCGTAAATGTAGTGAGAAGGCTTACTACCGAGGTTCCAATATTGTGTCGTAACTTTCCTAGGGAAAGAATAACAGCTTTATCACCATTCCTATGATGGCCAGAGCAAGTACTTTGCGTATTAGACCCTCTCCTTGGGTTAAGGTGAGTTTAGCGCCCAAATATCCCCCTAAGGAATTACCGATAGCCAGAACTGCGCCTATCAGCCATAAAACCTCGCTTTGTAGACTGAAAACCACCAGTGCTCCCAGAGTGTACACGGCAACGATGAAGCATTTGTGGGCATTGGTGCTCACTAGATCAAGGCCCATGACGCGATTTAAAATGGGCATCAAAATGAAGCCTACGCCGATTTGAATAAACCCTCCCCAGAACCCTGCGAACACCATCAGTAGGTGACCCCATAGTAGGTTTTTCGGCTGCCGATCCCCCGCCTGTGTTGTTGCGCCTCCCCGGTACATGAGAACAAGTGTAGCGAGCATGACTGCGGCCAAAGCAGCATTGAACTGTGCGCCAGAGAGCTGCACGCCAGTCCAGGCACCTAGCAGTGCGCCGGGTAGTGCGCAAAGAGCGAGGGATATGCTTAGACGAAAATTCCTTTGGCCACCACGCATGAACGTGCCGACGGCGGTGAGATTTTGTGCAAGAATTGCGATGCGGTTGGTACCATTCGCGATCGGGCCTGGGACCCCTAGAAACACCATAACCGGCACGGTAATGACCGAACCACCGCCAGCCATAACATTGATAGCACCGCCGATTATGCCTGCGGCAATTAACGCGCCGTAGTGCCAGAGTTCCATGGCTTAGTCGCTGTCCACTTCGCGTAGGGTGACCAATTCTTCAGCGGCCGTCGGATGGATGCCGATGGTCTGATCAAAGTCCATTTTGGTGGCCCCCATTCGCAGGGCAATTGCCATGCCTTGCAGAATTTCTCCGGCATCGGGCCCTACCATATGGACGCCTATTACTCGCTGACTCGCCTGATCAACAATAAGCTTCATCATTGA
>JAQWYY010000100.1 GCA_029253705.1 Luminiphilus sp.
GCCGCCTCCCTAGCCAAATGTAAAAACACGGGCACTTCACCGCCGCCATCGACCTCTAGGGCGGCACCTGAGATATAGGCAGCCTTGTCGTCGCACAGCATAAGGACCGCATTGGCAACGTCCACGGGCGCCGCCATGCGCTTGAGGGGCAACATATCTGCAACCCGCTGAAACCCTTCAGCACCACCGTAGTGCTCAATACCGGCTTCGTTGTGAACCAATCCGACGACAATGGCATTGACGCGGATGTTTGGCCCCCACTCCATCGCTAATGAACGGGTGCTGCTCAGCAATCCGGCTTTGGCCGCGCCATAGGCCGCCGTGCCTGGTGACGGGCGGGCGCCACTGACGCTCGCAATATTGACGATGCACCCCGGCACGTCATTCGCTGACAAAGCCCCATAGGCTTGCTGCGACAACACCAATGGCGCAACGAGATTGAGCGCAACAATTTTTTCAGTCAGACGGGGGCTGGCTACAGCAGCCTCAACGGGAGGACTGCCCCCAGCATTGTTGATGAGAATATCAATACGACCAAATCGCTCTAGCGTGAAGTCCACAAGAGACTGGGAGCCTGCTGAATCACGAAGATCTGCCGCAAAAAAAACAGCTTGCTCCGGGCCATCACCAATCGGCGTTTCGGGGGGGCGACGCCCGCAGGCGACAACCTTGGCGCCTGCATCTAAGAAACCCTGACAAATCGCACGCCCAATATGGCCTGCGCCTCCTGTAACCACCACTACCATACCGTCGTATTGCCGCATCTGAGTATCCCTTGCTATCAAACGCCACCCTTTCAATAAAACCCTCACATAACATCGTCTGAATACGTGATGCGAGCATTTGCGCTTGAAGAAATCTCACGCCAGTATCAGGCTCCTTAGATAGCGCATCAACCCCAGCAAGCCATCCGTTGAACGCTGACTTACCTTTGAGCCTTAGGAGCACCCCCTATGCCTGCCACCCGCGTTGCCCACCCAAAAGATCTGATGACCATGACCGGTACCGCATTAGGTCCCACCGAGCGCCTGCAAATCACCCAGGAACGTATTGATCAATTTGCAGAGGCGACAGGTGATCATCAATGGATTCATGTTGACCCAGAGAAAGCGGCACAGGGCCCTTTTGGCAAAACCATTGCGCACGGATACCTCACGCTGTCGCTAGCCAATTGCTTTCTTCCCGAGCTTATTCAAGTGGAAAATGTAGCCATGGGGGTGAATTACGGGACTGAAAAAATTCGCTTTCCAGCGCCAGTGCCCGTGGATTCACACATTACTGCTACGGGTGAAGTTATTGCGGTCGAGGAGAACAAAGGCGGTTACAAGGCGACTATCCGTGTGACCATTACAGCCGAAGGTGCTGACCGCCCCGCCTGCATCGTTGACACGATATCTATTTTTTATCCGTAGCGGGAAGGTCAAAGGGCAGCGTAGTGACCCTCGCTGCTCAACGCACTATCCGATTCCAAGCGAAGGCTCGGCGCTACAGCTTGAATACCCGACGCGCATTTTCATGCAAAAACTTAGGCCACACTTCGTCTCTAAAAGGAACGTTGGGCATGTCACCGAAGATCCTTTCCAAGGATAAACCCATGGGGAAGTAGCCGGCATACATCACTTTGTCAGCCCCTCGGGTATTGGCGAAATTTATAATATCCTTAGGGTAGTGCTTGGGGGCAAAAGCACTGGTCATATAAAACAAGTTCTCGTACTTCAGCATCAGCTTCCATGCAAGATCTGTCCAGGGCTCGGCTCCATGCTTCATAACCACTTTCAATTCAGGAAAAAACCAGCAAATCTCATCAAGGTGCTCAACTTTTTGCGGCTCCATTGGAATCCGTGGACCCGGCACACCCACACAGGGACAAAAGGGAATATCTAGGTCTATGCAGGTAACAAAAATGGGATACCACTTCTTGTCGGCAAGGGAGACTTGGGGGCAGAGCCCGGCGGGAAAAGCGTTGACCGACTTAATGTCATACTCTTCCTTGAGGCGGCGAATCTTTCGAACCTCTTCCATACCATTATTTGGGTTGCAGTCGTAAGAGGCAAAGAAGCGATCGGGATGTTTTTTTACCGCCTCGTTTTGCGTCTCATACTGGCCTTCGTCCACACCCAACATGGCCTTCTCAATATTGAACTCATCCATCTTCTCCAAGGTGTAGGTAATGTAATCATCGCGCTTACCCACCTTTGGAAGGTCTTTAAACATGTATTGAGCTGGCATTTTGAACATCTGGCGACTCTGCTCGTCCATCAACAACGGACGAATAAAATCATAAAAATTTGAGGTGTCGTCATTTGGGACCGCAAGCATCAGGTCAATGATAGGCACGTCAGTGGGCATTGGCATGGGTTTTTCCTCTAGCCATCTTGGCAATCAGTGAAGGGGTTTACGATGACTAAATATCGCCACCCCGTTTTGTCAGTGGCCATCATGTGCGGCCTAACATTTTTTATACAGGTTTTTCCGCTGCGTCTATACGACCTCTAATCAAGACCTACAACCGAGGCAAGTCACTCACAAAGAACGTTGTGATAAACCCTAGGGGGACAAACTGGGGTAGTCGGTATAACCTCCGGCGCCCTCACCCGCATAAATCGTCCGTTTATCTAGGGTGTTTAACGGAGCATCGAGGGCGAACCTTGTCACTAAGTCGGGGTTTGCAATGTAGGCACGTCCGAAAGACACCGCGTCTACACGATGCTCTGCGATAAATTGGTCGGCCTCCGCGGCATTGAAACTGTCACTGCCGATCAGCGCGCCTGAAAAATATTCGCGGCTCAATGCCAAGCTATCAATGCCCGTGGATGCCATCCGAATAGCATGCACCCAGGCCAATCCTAAACGGTCTGCTAATTGAAGGAGCGCTGCGTAAGTTTCGGTCGGGTTGTCATCAACGTGATCGTTATAAGGATTTCCAGGGGAGATTCTCAATCCTATACGCCCAGCGCCAGTTTCAACTCTGATCCCGTGTAGAACTTCCTCTACGAAACGCAAGCGATTCTCCAAACTGCCACCGTATTGGTCGTCACGAAGATTGCTGCCCGTTGCCAAAAATTGAGCAGGCAAGTAACCCGATGCGCAGTGGAGTTCGACAGCATCGAACCCTGCTTGCAGTGCCCGTGCTGCGGCGGCTTGATAATCTGCCACGACTGATTTGATCTCGGCCAGGGTCATCGCCTCAGGCGTCGGCATGGACATCATCCCTGACTCGGTAAAAATCTCGGCGTTTGCTGGTAGCGCCGACGGGGCTAAAAATCGCGTGTTTCGTCCCTTATTGAGTGCATGGCCTACGCGACCACAATGCATCAGCTGGCAGGCAATCAGCCCGCCTCGATCATGGACTCGGTCGGTCACTGATGACCAGGCCTTCGTGTGTGCGTCGTTGTAAATTCCCGGGGTGCGGTTGTAGCCCTTGCCGTCGGCAGAGGGATGTACGCCCTCGGTCACAATCAGTCCAGCGTCACCGCGCTGACCATAGTAGTTGGCCTGCAATTCTGAAACCGCATCGTCATCTTGCCGAGCTCGGCTACGGGTCATGGGCGCCATCACAATGCGATTACGAAGTTGCAGGTCGCCTATTTCAAGGGAGCTGTACAAGTTCGCATACTTCATTTTCTTATCCTCATCTTGGGGGCCGCCCTCACCGTTATCGAGTTTTTATAGACGGGTCTAAGCTGCCATCACGCATCGTTGCCAAAAACTGCTCAAGTGGCGCAGGTGCAGCAACGCTCGGCAAATGTTTGGAGGGGGGTTCCGCCCAGAACCTCTGCCAACTGGGAAACAAACTGTGAAACGCCCCTTCGTATTCATCTCGGTCGGGCCACCGCATTTTATTCTCCCCACAGGGCGGCTTGTTGAGATCAGTGGCATACCAGTAGCACGGCAGGCGTCGCCGAAAATACCAACGCCCTTTGATGCGCTCGTAATGGTCCCAGTAGAGCATCTGCATAATCACCCATTCGCAGGCCCCCTGCTCGGTGGGGGTCTCATGCTCGTTTTTACTATAGACAACGCCCACCGCTCTATCGGGATCTTCAAATTCGATAATGTGATTGCCAATGTGGTGTGCAGTACCCGTGAACTGAACCCGCAGAGTTTCATCCATCCACTGTTTGAAATGTGCGCGGCCAACCTTGTCTCGACCAATCCGAATATCCTCAGCAAAAAGATTCACCAAAGCGTCAATGTCTCGCATATCCAGCGCTAGGGAATACTTCGCAGCCAGCTGTCGGATTGCATCCAGAGACTCCAAACGGTCAAGCCTAGCGACAACATCACTCTGACTCATAGGCACTCCTCAACCGCGACACGGCGACCAGCCATGCGCCCAGAAAAAGTAGCGTCCCCCACGGAACTTCCTGATGCATAACCATCACCCCGCCTAGGCACACCGCACGCTGTTCTACCTGCTGCATATAACCCGGGAATTGCACCCTCATGAACAGAACACACGGCGCCATCGACCGTGGTATCGAGACCACCTAAGGTAAAGCAGGGGAAAAACGCGCCTGCACCTGGCGTGCAATCGAGCGCCACAAAGGGCGCCTCAAGCGTTTTCAACCAACTGATGTCTTTGTGAAACAAGCGATCCACACCTTCAGCAACGTCCTCATTGAAGCGTTCAATCGTCCGCTCAAGCTGTCCCGTGGGCAAGTGCAACTCCGACACCAATTCTTCCAGACTTTCACCGGTTGCCACTACCGGTGCTTGCAGCCAGCTCTCAGTCTCATAATTACCGTAATCCTCAACATTAAGAATGAGGTACACGGGATAACTTTGGTTCACCAAAAAGCTGCCAATGCGGCCGTGATAAGCGTCCTCATTGATAAAACGCTGACCCTGGCCGTTAACAAAGATGCCGAAGGTTAGCGTCGCCGGCGGATAGAAAGGCAAACTCAAAAATCCTTCGTGCATGTTAATGGCACGACCACCAACGCTCAGCCCCATTTGTATGCCAGCGCCCGTATCATTTGGGTTGCCAATTTGGGTCTTGTTATCAAGAAACTGAGGGCAGTATTCACGCACCATGTCCTCGTTCATG
>JAQWYY010000114.1 GCA_029253705.1 Luminiphilus sp.
GGGGAGCATCTTCGTTAACATATAATGCAGCTCCCTCTAAGGCGTTTTGAGTTAAATAGTTGTCAAAAGCCGCCTCATCTTTCAGGTACTGGCTTTGTTTTCCCCGAGTCAGCTTATAAAGTGGTGGCTGCGCAATGTAGACATGACCGCGATCAATTAATTCGCGCATTTGGCGGAAAAAGAACGTCAACAACAACGTTCTAATGTGAGAACCATCAACATCAGCATCGGTCATGATAATAATATTGTGATAACGGAGTTTATCGGGGTCAAATTCTGTCTTACCGATACCACAACCCAAAGCAGTGACAATATTTCCAACCTCTGCTGAGCCTAGCATTTTGTCAAACCGAGCCCGTTCTACATTGAGAATTTTGCCTTTCAAAGGAAGAATAGCCTGAAACTTACGGTTTCTTCCTTGTTTGGCAGACCCACCAGCAGAGTCACCCTCCACTAAGTACAACTCGCACAGCGCTGGATCACGCTCCTGACAATCGGCTAGCTTTCCGGGTAACCCGGCAATATCGAGGGCGCCCTTGCGGCGAGTCATGTCCCGAGCCTTGCGTGCGGCCTCTCGAGCTCGGGCGGCATCAATCATTTTACCCACCACCAACTTAGCGTCTTGAGGGTTTTCTAACAGGTACTCGCCGAATATTTTACCCATAGACTGCTCGACTGCTGGTTTTACCTCGCTAGACACTAGTTTATCTTTGGTTTGCGAAGAAAACTTGGGGTCGGGGACCTTTACCGAAACAATGGCCGTTAACCCCTCACGGGCGTCATCGCCAGTGGTGTTAACTTTTGCCTTTTTTGCCAGAGACTCTTTTTCGATGTAGTTATTTAATGTACGGGTTAGCGCTGCTCTAAATCCTGCGAGGTGCGTACCGCCGTCACGCTGCGGGATGTTATTGGTGTAACAAAGAATGTTTTCCTGAAAACTATCATTCCACTGCAGGGCGACCTCAACACCCACATCGCCATCGGCGATGGTTTCGCAGTGAAACACCTTGTTAATTGTGTTCTTACCCTTGTTTAGGAACTCAACGAAAGCGTTTAAACCACCATCGTAGGCGTAGGTCTCTGTTCGTGCGCTGCGCTCGTCCGTTAACTCAATACAAACACCACTATTTAAAAAAGCGAGCTCCCGAAGGCGCTTACCCAAAATATCGAAGTGAAACTCAATGTTTGTGAAGGTCTCTGCTGAGGGCTTAAAACGTACCGATGTTCCTGTACTCTCGGTTTCACCCACCACAGCAAGGGGGGCAACAGGCACCCCATGCTTATAAACCTGCTCGTGTAACTCTCCCTGACGTCGAATAGTCAGCTGCAAATGCTCTGAAAGTGCATTCACAACAGAGACGCCAACTCCGTGCAAACCCCCTGAAACCTTATAAGTGTTGTCATCAAACTTTCCTCCCGCATGCAACACCGTCATAATAACTTCGGCGGCAGAAACGCCCTCTTCGTGCATCTCAGTGGGAATGCCGCGTCCATCATCTCCAACGCTGACAGATTCATCGGGGTGAATAACAACGCTAATCTTACTGCAGTGCCCTGCAAGAGCCTCATCAATTGAGTTATCGACCAACTCAAAAACCATGTGATGCAGGCCGGTGCCATCATCAGTATCACCGATATACATGCCAGGACGCTTACGAACAGCATCTAACCCTTTAAGCACCTTAATGCTATCCGAGTCGTAATTACCGCTGCCTTGTGTTGAGTTATCTGTCATTGTTTATTCCGTTTTACGTTTTTGTCGCACTAGTGTTGTCGACCGCAGCAGACACACACCCCTGTTCCACGTGGAACACCGCCGATACGTCATGCATCCACAAAGTTTCCTGGGCTAACTCGCTTACGGTGGTCAAAACCACCTGTGAGCGCGCTTGCTCCAGCATCCGGCATACCTGCAATGCATGATGACCATCCAGCTCGGCTGTAAGGTCATCAACCAGATACAAAGGCGCCCCTTTCTCACTTGCCGCAAGTACTCGACCTTGAGCCAACCGGAGCGCAATCATCGCCAACTTGAGCTGGCCTCTCGAAAACACCTCCGCCATAGCGCGCCCCTGCCACTGCAGGCGCAAATCCGCTCGGTGGGGACCCACGTGCGTAAAGCCCTGAGCCACATCTGACCCCACACTTCGCGCCATCCCCAACTCTAGCGACAGGCTAGAGTCCCAACCCGGCCTAAAAACCAACTCAGCATCAGCCAGCTCAGCATTCAATTCAGCCAGTATGGTTTGAAAAACCGGCCCCAACCGTGACACCAAGTTGACGCGATAACCCGTCAAAATACTACCGACCCGGGACAACTCATCTAACCAAGGATCCTGCCCGGGCATCATACCACGACGAAGCATTGCATTTCGCTGCTTCAGAAGCCTTTGATATCGACGCCAAACATCGAGAAAGCCGGGTTCCACGTGGAACAATGTGCCATCAATGAGTCGCCGGCGAGGCTCCGGAGGGCCTGTTATTATGTCTGTTGAAGAGGGATCAAGAATTATTGTCGGAACCTGTGCTACAAACTCAGCCAAAGAACCTACTGGCTCACCATCGCACCGCAGAGTTAGCTCGCCGGTTTTAGTGCGCCTTATACCCAGAGAGCGCGTAGCGCCGCCACTCTCAACCCGAGCCTGAACAACACACTCATCACGCCCGTGTTGTATAAGGGAGCGAATGGAAGAGGAACGAAAAGAGCGGCCCGTTGACAGCAATGAAAACGCTTCAATAATGCTAGATTTGCCACTGCCGTTAGCTCCCGAGATAAGGTTGATTCTAGGATTCAACACCAACCGCTGTGCAGAAATGTTACGAACACCATCGATATAAACGGACTCAAGTCGAATATTATTAACTGATTTACTCACGCCGCTGATAACACTCAAACTCTGGCTAACGCCAAGGACTTAGAGTCGCATGGGCATAACCACGTATAGTGAGTCACCCTCTTCAGCCTCCTCAAGCAACGCGCTACTTGCGGAGTCAGACAAAGACAGCCGGATTTGATCGCCATCTAACACAGACAGCACATCAAGGAGATAACTGACGTTAAAGCCCACCTCAAGCTCTTCGCCTTGATACTCTACAGCCACCACCTCCTCTGCCTGTTCTTGCTCGGGGTTGTTGGCGGTAATGTCGAGGGTATCAGTGCTGAGCTTCAAGCGGACTCCACGATACTTTTCATTAGATAGGATTGCTGTTCGAGTAAAGGCCTGGCGCAGCTCAAGGCGCTGCCCAATGACAGTTTTATCAGCTGACTTGGGTAACACCCGCTCATACTCAGGAAACTTGCCATCGACCAGCTTAGAGGTAAAGGTGAATTGCTGGTTTGCAGCACGAATATGATTACTGCCAATTACCAAACGTATTGATTCGTCTGTGTCTAAAAGCCTAGACAGCTCTAAAACACCTTTACGAGGAATAATAATTGCAGCATCGCCGGTGCTAACGGCCTCTTTTGCTGTACACAGCGCCAAGCGATGTCCGTCGGTTGCGACCATGCGCAACCGACCAGCCTTTAGCTCTAGCAGCATACCATTTAGATAATAGCGAACGTCCTGTTGTGCCATTGCAAATGCTGTTCGATCTATCAGTCGCTTAACGACCGACTGCGGCACTTCGAGGGTTTGATCTCCCGCGCTTTCGTCAACCGAAGGAAACTCCGCGGCTGGAAGCGTAGATAGCGTAAAGCGGCCACGCCCCGCCTTAACCATAGCCTTGCCAGAGTCAACACTGAATTCTATTTTAGAACTGTCTGGTAGGGATTTGCAAATATCGACTAGCTTGCGAGCAGGCACTGTAATCTCACCATCAACCCCCCCTTCCGCAACCTCGACGCGACCAATTAATTCGACCTCTAAGTCTGTACCGGTCAGGGACAGCTGCGTACCCTCGAGATTAAGTAAAATGTTGCTCAAAATAGGAAGTGTTTGTCGCCTCTCCACCACCCCCGCCACTAAATTGAGGGGTTTAATTAAAGCTTCACGGGATATGCTGAACTTCATGGTCAAACTGCTCCGGGATAAAAGCGCCTAACACACCGCCAATCGATGTGATCAGGTCGTCAATAAGCGCAATAAATTTTTATAATCTTCACGAATATCCGATGTTGTTTCGCGAAGCTCCTTTATCTTACGACAAGCGTGGAGAACTGTCGTGTGGTCTCTACCCCCAAAAGAGTCGCCGATTTCAGGCAGGCTGTGATTCGTTAACTCCTTTGAGAGGGCCATCGCCACTTGCCTTGGCCGGGCAATAGAACGACTGCGCCGCTTTGACATTAATTCCGCCAGCTTGATTTTATAATACTCAGCTACAATACGTTTGATGTTATCGAGGCTCACCTGCTTGTCTTGCAACGCCAAAAGGTCTTTCAAACTCTCTTTAATGAGGTCTATATCAAAAGGCCGCCCTGTGAAATTGGCACTGGCAATAACCCGCTTGAGTGCCCCCTCAAGCTCGCGAACATTCGATCGAATACGTTGAGCAATAAAAAAAGCGGCATCGTGAGGTAGTGTAATTCCGGACTGCTCTGCTTTTTTCATTAAAATCGCAACGCGCGTTTCTAACTCTGGGGGCTCTACTGCAACCGTCAACCCCCAGCCGAATCTAGATTTTAAACGCTCCTCGAGACCATTAATCTCTTTAGGGTAGCGGTCACAGGTCAGGATCATCTGCTGCCCTCCTTCCAGCAACGCATTAAACGTGTGAAAAAACTCCTCTTGAGACCGATCCTTATTGGCAAAAAACTGTATGTCATCAATAAGCAGCGCGTCGACCGAGCGATAGTAACGCTTAAAATCATTAATCGCGTTCAACTGCAGCGCTTTTACCATGTCAGCGACAAAGCGCTCTGAATGAAGATATACAATCCGCGCGTCAGGCTTTTTACGGCGCAGTGAGTTGCCAACAGCGTGCATTAAATGTGTCTTACCCAGCCCAACGCCCCCATATAGAAATAACGGGTTATAAGAATCCCCGGGGTTGTCTGCAACTTGTTGGGCGGCCGCCAAAGCCAATTGATTACTTTTCCCCTCAACAAACGACCGAAAGGTATACCCCTCAACCAAGTTGTGTTGGTGGCTGGGCACGGTTTGCACCGCCGGTGGTTGTGGTTGCGACACAAAACTTTTACTGCGAATACGTGCCGGGTTAGTCGTTGCTTGCGACCTGCCAAGCGTGGCGGTCGCTGATTTCACAGCGACATCGCTAGAGGGCTGTGCCAAAACGCCACCCACCACAATTGTTACGTCGGTGCTCTGAGCTCCGGATTCCGCCAACACCTCGCCGATTAAAACCGAATAACGCTCCTCAACAAAATCACGAATGAAGCGGTTTGGCGCAGCAAGGGTCACACCCCCCTCACTCGCATCTGCCTGTAATGGTTTAATCCAGGTATTAAATTGCTGTGGTGGTAATTCATCCTCGAGGCGACCAAGGCACCACTGCCAAGAATCTGTAGTAATTGCTCTTAACGACACACACTGCTCCGAAATAGGGCCATTTATCCCTCAAAGATAAACAGCGATCGAACGACCTTCTAAGGTATAAAAGTCTAATTTATTATGTAGTTATACACAGTCACCGCCCATCCCGCGCCTCTTTATTGGACGAATGAAGATGACGGCGCTTAAATTGCGCAATATTGCGATTTAACCAACACCTCAGGGCATAGTTATCCACAAAAAAACATCACAATCAAACTAAATTTTGTGTATTATAATCAACGACTTATGGGTTAAACCCCGCCTATCCTGTCCCGCATAAAAAAGCAACCCGCAGGTTGCGGGGTTTTTGTGTGTAAGCTGTTATTAACTTTGGTTTTATATGCGGTAAAACGACGGGACCAGCCCAATACGCCAGCAACTTTAAGCTAGAACCTTTCTAAGAGGGTTGGTAACCACTTACTTTCGGATTCAATAAGTTTTTTTGATTGATTTTTTAAATCCAGACAACATTCGCTTCGCGCTTGCCCCTCAGCTTGTGCCAAAGTATACTCCGCGCCCTTTCAACTACCGACTCAGGCACATAGCCATGAAGCGCACATTCCAACCCAGCGTTCTCAAACGCAAACGCACCCACGGTTTCCGCTCTCGAATGGCAACCAAAAGTGGAAGGCAGGTCATCGCTAGGCGCCGCGCCCGCGGACGCAAAAAACTAGCCTGTTAATCCCGCGTCTATGGCGCAGCTAAAGTACGGCTGCCGCCTCCATGAACGAGGGTTTCCAGTGCTTCCCGCACTCAGCAAGACTGCTGTGTGCAGCGGATTACAAAGCCGTTTTCGATAACTGCGATCTACGAGCGGGGACAAAAAACGCGCTACTTTTATCAATTCCCAGCGAAAGTCACTCGAGGCTCGGCTTAGTAATAGCCAAAAAAAATGTGCGCCTGGCTGTACAGCGCAACCGGATTAAGCGCATCGCTCGCGAATACTTTCGCTGTAACCCATTGCAACACCCTCGAGATTTGGTTTTTCTTGCAAAAAAAAATCTCGCAGACCTCAGTAACGCAGAGCTAAAAATCCTACTATCGACGCTTTGGAAAAAAATTGACACCGCCCAACCCCGGACCAGCGATCGGTGAACACCAGTATCTGCAAAGGTTTCAATGCTGCACTGACATACACGGCTGTCAAACTCATACATTTATACAGGCTGGTACTAAGCCCCTGGATTGGTCGAGCATGCCGCTTTGAACCCACCTGCTCCCACTACACAGAAGAAGCAATAACGCGCTACGGCATACTTAAAGGAGGGTGGTTAGGTTTTCGCAGACTAAGCCGCTGTCATCCTTGGTGCGAAGGCGGGTATGATCCCGTGCCAAAGGACTAAAATTGAATTACAGCGTCAGAGCTTTTACGCACTGACATCATGAACTAACCCAGAAGAAATCATGGATATACAACGTTATTTACTCATCGCTGCTGCTGCCGCACTTTCTTTTATGCTCCTCACCGAGTGGGCTGCCTTTAAAGAGCAGCGCGTTGTTGCAACACAACAAGAGCGGTCTCGAATTTCTGATAGCTTTGAAAAGGGTATACCTAATCCTCAACAAGCAGCATTGCCCAAAAGCGATACGCCAATTATTGCCAACCCGGTTACAGAATCGGACGATGTTCCAACAGTCCTTCCTAGCCTGACATCTAAAGACGAAACCCTAACAACCGCTATCACGGCGAAAAGCATGGTGGTAATCACCAATAACGTCTTAGAAATTGTAGTCGACTTACACGGTGGAGATATTATCGAAACTTCGCTTTTGAAGTTTCCAGAGCGTATTGAGGATCCGGATACACCTTTGGTGCTTCTAGAGCAAAACGGGCAAAGAACTTACATTATGCAATCTGGCTTAATTGGCCCAGACGGCACCGACTCCAACGGCAGAGCAACTTATACTGCTAATAGCCAAGCTTATACCGCTACCGGCACCGCTCAAACGATTGTTCTGACCGCGAAAAACACGCCACCAAACGTTACTGTCGAAAAACGCTTTGCCATTAACCCTGACAGTTACACCATACAAATAAGCTACCACGTCGTTAACAACAGCACGGTGCCATGGCAGTCTATACCTTTTGCTCAACTTAAGCGGGATAACTCACCAGCACCAAATGCCGACACCAGTGGTTTTGGAATGCAGCCTTTCCTCGGGGCAGCAACAACAACACCCGAGAACCGGTACGAAAAGTTTACATTTTCAGACATCGCAGAGGACCCCTGGAAGACCCAGCAAACCGGGGGTTGGATTGCCATGCTACAACATTACTTCACCGCAGCTTTAGTACCGAACGCCGAAGGATCACACGCTTATTCTACTCGGAAAACCCGAGACGGCTTTAACATTGTTGGGTTCACTAGTGAACCATTACGGGTGGGTCCCGGTCAGTCAAATACCTGGGGAATGCAGTTTTATGCAGGCCCTAAGGACCAGTACACCTTGGCGGAATTGGCACCGCATCTCGAATTGGTCGTTGACTACGGGTGGCTGTGGTGGATTGGCAAACCATTATTTTGGTTGCTGACCCAAATACAATCTGTCGTTGTTAACTGGGGAGTAGCAATTATTTTGCTCACGCTGTTAATAAAAACAGGCTTCTTCAAATTATCAGCTGCCAGCTATCGCTCCATGGCAAAAATGCGCAAAGCCCAACCGAAAATGTTGGCGATAAGAGAGCAATACGCCTCCGATAAACAAAAGCAATCTCAAGCAATGATGGAGCTCTACAAGAAAGAGAAAATAAACCCTATGGGGGGCTGTCTTCCGATCTTAGTACAAATGCCGGTCTTCATTGCTCTGTATTGGGTGCTAATGGAGTCTGTCGAACTACGTCAAGCACCCTTTGCATTGTGGATACAAGACCTCGCTGTAATGGACCCCTACTTCGTGCTCCCACTTATGATGGGCGCGTCCATGTTCTTCATGCAAAAGCTCAACCCACCACCACCTGACCCTATGCAGGCAAAACTGATGCAGTGGCTTCCCGTCGTATTTACATTTTTCTTCCTTTGGTTCCCTGCTGGCCTAGTTTTGTATTGGGTAGTGAACAACTTGTTATCGATGGCCCAGCAATACTACATAACGCGACAAATTGAACGAGAAACCGGCTGACAAGCCACCGTATTAACAACAACCCATAGCATGATACCCATAGAGACAATAGCTGCCGTTGCAACCGCTGCTGGTCAAGGCGGTATCGGTGTTGTGCGCCTCTCTGGTTCAAAAGCTTTAGAAATAGCGTTATGCATCACTCAGCGTAAGGCAATAAGCGATCGTTTCGCCCATTATTCAAAGTTTGTTAATGCACAAGGCGATATTATTGATGATGGCCTCGTTATTGGATTTAAAGGACCTAAATCATTCACCGGTGAAGATTGCGTGGAACTGCAAGGCCACGGCGGACCTGTCGTACTAAATCTTGTCTTACAACGGTGCTTAGAGTTAGGCGCCCGCCATGCGAATCCCGGTGAATTTTCTGAAAGGGCTTTTCTCAACGGCCGTATCGACCTCGTTCAAGCAGAAGCAATTGCTGATTTGATCGCTGCCGACTCAGCCATAGCTGCTCAGCAAGCCCAGGCAAGTATCAGCGGAGTTTTTTCCGACTTAATCCATCAAATAATCAAGGACATAACAAGTTTACGCGTATTTGTAGAAGCGGCCCTCGACTTTCCCGAGGAAGAAATCGACTTTATCTCGGAAGGTAATGTTGATACGAAAATAGAAGCTGTTTTAGAGCGGCTTGGCTCTCTTATTAAAACAGCGCGAGAAGGGGCCATCTTACAAACTGGCGCTACTCTTGTTTTAGCGGGAAAACCAAACGTTGGTAAAAGCAGTCTTCTAAACGCCTTGTCAGGAGAAGATATCGCTATAGTCACCAATATTCCGGGCACCACACGGGATCTACTGAAGCAAACTGTTGTTATTGAGGGCGTGCCTTTTGTACTTATTGACACAGCGGGTTTACGAACAACTGACGACCCCGTTGAAATCGAAGGTGTAAAACGGGCCAAAGCTGCGATTAATCACGCTGACATACTTTTAGAGATAATCGATGACAGTGCGCCCGAACCCATTCCTAACAAGGGCACGGGAGCGATACAGGTGTTGAATAAGATCGACTTAACCCATCGTACGCCTGGACCATCCGACGTAGATGGATCAACGGCTATAGCTCTATCAGTACATACCGGTCAAGGAATCGACGCGCTCAAGCAGCGAATTCTCGAAGAGCTTGGGGTTAACAAAAACACTGAAAATCGTTTCAGTGCCCGTGAAAGACATCTCCGTGCTTTAGAAGAAGGTTTTTCTACCCTCGAAACCGCTAAAGAACGGTTTCTTGCGAGCCGTGCCGGAGAGCTTCTTGCTGAAGACTTGAAAAAAACTCATGACATTTTAGGAGCCATCACAGGCCTGCTATCGAGTGACGAACTTCTTGGAGAGATCTTTTCAAGCTTTTGCATTGGTAAATAAATCAAAAGACCGCTTATATTAAATCATGACAACCAGAGCACTTAGAGGGTCTTAACACAGCTCGTCCAAAGCATATCCTCAAGAAGTTCAAAGGTTTGATCACTTTCGGGTTACAAACGATAAACCTCACACTAAAAACTTACTGTGTAAGGCGTAGGTTGTGGACAAAAGATTTGCAAGCCTGTGGATGCTTTTCGTCACAAATAACACCCTTTTCCCGAGCGTTGTTATCCACCATAACTACACTGGATATACCAAAGGCCAACATAGGTTTACCGAAGACTTATACCATCGTAACCGTGAGTAATTACGCCAGATTTAGCGTTTTTCCACAGATAATCTGGCCTCTAATAATAACAGCATTAAAGTAACTACCTTACTTAATATCTATATTTATAATTAAGTAAATAAGGTTCTTATTGTGTGTAACTGGCTTCGCCTTCGCAGGTTGAGTTAACTTCTAGAACTTTGAAAAATATTGGTATAACAACCATTTTCCTCAGAGGTCTGGGGTTCTATACTCCGCGATCGGTGAAAGACAAGGCAACACGCTGTGACAGGTTCAATCCAACAATATGACGTCATTGTCGTGGGTGGCGGACACGCTGGTACAGAAGCCGCACTGGCAGCCGCGCGCGCGGGTGCTAGAACACTGTTGTTAACACAATCAATCGATACCTTGGGACAAATGTCTTGCAACCCCGCCATTGGTGGTATTGGTAAGAGTCATTTAGTAAGAGAGATCGATGCTCTGGGCGGCGCTATGGCTAGGGCCGCCGATCACGCCGGTATTCAGTTCAGAGTATTAAATCGTCGAAAAGGCCCTGCTGTCCGCGCTACCCGTGCGCAGTCAGATCGGGTGCTTTATCGGAACTTTATTAGAGCAACATTGCTTAACCAACCCAATCTCGATGTTTTCCAAGATTCAGTTGAAGATTTAACGTTGGAGGGTCACCGGATTTCAGGGGCAGTCACCCGTAATGGGCTGAATTTTAGGGGGCATACAGTTGTTCTAACCGCAGGAACGTTTTTGCGGGGGCAGTTGCATACTGGAATGTCTCAGCAAGAAGGTGGTCGTGCGGGTGATGCCGCTTCTATTGGACTTGCAGATCGTTTGCGAGAGCTGTGTCCTCGGGTGGGTCGGTTAAAAACAGGTACCCCACCACGAATCGACTCAAGAACAGTCGATTTCTCGGTAATGCAAGAACAGTGGGGTGACGAGCCACGGCCGGTAATGGCGCTGTATGGTGATAGACGTGAGCATCCTCAACAAACATGTTGTTGGATGACTGAGACTAACCTCCAAACTCACGAGATAATTCGCCAAGGTCTGGACAGGTCGCCATTATTTTCAGGGGTTATTGAAGGCAACGGACCGCGTTACTGCCCAAGTATTGAAGATAAAATCCACCGTTTTGCGGATAAAGACTCTCATCAGATTTTTCTAGAGCCCGAGGGTCTAACAACCACTGAGCTATATCCTAATGGCATTTCAACAAGTTTACCTTTTGACGTGCAGGTGAACCTTGTTCGATCAATCAAAGGCATGGAATCGGCGCACATTACTCGCGCTGGATACGCCATTGAATATGATTATTTTGATCCGCGAGATTTAAAACACTCACTAGAAACTCGTGAAATCGAGGGTTTGTTTTTTGCTGGCCAGATTAACGGTACGACGGGATATGAGGAAGCCGCAGCTCAAGGGTTGCTGGCTGGCATCAATGCTGCCCAAAAAGCAGCGGCACAACCTGCTTGGGAACCTGGGCGAGACGAGGCGTATTTGGGCGTTCTGGTTGATGATTTGGTCACCCTGGGCACTCAGGAGCCTTATCGGATGTTTACGTCACGTGCCGAATACCGATTGTTGCTCAGGGAGGATAATGCTGACCTAAGATTAACCGAAAGGGGACGGAAGTTGGGTCTGATTTCCGAGGACCAGTGGGCCACCTTTACAACTCGGAAAGCGTCTATCGAAGAAGAGCTAAAGAGGCTTGAGACCACGTATATCCAACCAGATTCTGTTCAGGCAGAACAGTTACAGATTAAAATTAGGAAGCCGTTAGTACGTGAGTACTCACTAGCTGACTTGCTGCGGCGGCCAGAGCTCGAATATAACGATGTCGCATCGTTGTCTGGGGAGCCCTATGTGGCAACCGAACATGCCGCAGAACAAGTTGCCACTCAGATCAAGTACGCTGGATACATCGATCGTCAAGCACAAGACATTGCTAAATTGCATCGACAAGAATCAGTTGTTATCCCCGTTGATATCGACTTTGCAAAGGTCAGGGGACTATCTAACGAAATTCAACAAAAGTTAACCTCTGCCAGACCTTCAACTATTGCCAGAGCAGGTCGTATTTCTGGGGTTACACCTGCGGCGTTATCGCTGCTACTAGTTTATATAAAACGTAAGGATGGGATGAAAAAAACATCTAATGCGTGATGCCATAGTGCTGCAACTCGAGCGCGAATTGGCCCAACTAGAAATTGTTTTATCTGCGGCTCAACAAGCCGATCTTGTGACTTACATTGAGCTGATCAGTCGTTGGAATCGTGCCTATAATTTAACGGCGGTTCGCGACCCTATTTCTATGGTAACGCGGCATATATCAGATAGTTTAGCCATCGCGCCATTAATTCCTGCAGCAACGGTCTTAGATGTAGGAACCGGCCCGGGTTTGCCGGGCATTCCGCTGGCCATTGCACTACCAAGCCAACACTTCGACCTGTTAGATGCCAACGGTAAAAAAACACGCTTTCTGTTTCAGGTTAAAAACCAGCTTCACCTCACCAATATTGACATTAAAGAAACGCGAGTAGAAAACTTCCGGTATGAACAGGGGTATGATTGTGTGGTTAGCAGGGCTTTTGCAAGTTTGAGCTTGATGGTGAAGTCCTGCTGTCACTTGTTATCAAAACAGGGGCATATCTTTGCCATGAAGTCGGCAGCTGTGCATGCAGAGCTAGAGGAGATTGCTGACATAGCGGAGCTCATTGCTCTAAAAGAAATCAACGTTCCCGGCCTTAAAGAGACAAGGTATGTTGTTGAGCTCGCCGTTCGCGGGTAAACGGTCTGGATCACAAGGTGTACATATGAAAGTCGTAGCGGTAGCCAACCAAAAAGGCGGCGTCGGCAAGACCACTACTAGCGTAAATCTTGCGGCTAGTTTAGCGGCCATGGGTAGGCAAGTACTGCTGATCGACCTAGATCCACAGGGCAACGCGACAATGTCTTCGGGGGTTGATAAGCACGAAGTCGAAGCAACCGCCTACGATTTATTGGTCGATCAGCGCTCGATAACCGAGGTTATAGTGCCCGCTGCTGACAATGGGTTTTGGTTAGTGCCTGCTAATCGAAATTTGACGGCAGCAGAGGTGGAGCTTTTAAACGTCCAGAATAGAGAACGGCGGCTCACCGAGGCGTTGCTCAATGCAGAAGGTTTCGACCTGGTTCTTATTGATTGCCCGCCATCCCTAAGCATGTTGACGGTCAATGCCTTTGTAGCCGCTCAATCGGTCATCATTACTATGCAGTGTGAGTATTTTGCTCTGGAGGGCCTTTCCGCACTTTTAAACACTATTCGCCGTATTGCTGATACGGTTAATCCAGACCTAGAGATCGAGGGGATTTTGCGGACCATGTATGATCCTAGAAACTCGTTAACAGGCGAGGTGTCATCTCAACTACATAAACATTTTGGTGATTTGGTTTACCGTACGGTTATCCCACGAAATGTCCGGTTAGCAGAAGCTCCAAGTCATGGGTTGCCAGCGTTACATTACGATCGTTACTCCTCAGGTGCCCGCGCTTATGCTGCACTTGCCGGAGAGTTTGTAAAGCGGCAAAAACCGACAACGCCATAATTTTCAATGTTGGTATTGTCAAAAAAAAGCGCGGGGAGCAACCCTTGAACAAAAAAACAAAACGCGGAAAGTTAGGTAAAGACCTCGATGTCTTACTGGGCACGGTCACATCATCGGCGGCTGTACAAGGATCGAGAAAACACTCGGTTGGTGTGTCTGGAGATTCATTAGACATTAGTAATACTGGGTTGCAGTTTCTACCTTTAGAGAAGCTTCGACCTGGTAAATACCAACCAAGACGGGATTTTGATAGCAACTCGCTAGAAGAGTTAGCAGAGAGTATTCGTTCCCAAGGAGTACTCCAGCCGATTGTTGCTCGGGCCATATCTGATACTCAGTGGGAAATTATTGCCGGTGAACGCCGATGGCGAGCCAGTCAATTAGCAGGCATCGACAAGATTCCAGCCTTAATCAGGGATGTAAGCGATGAGGCCACAATTGCAATGGCGCTTATTGAAAACATTCAGAGGGAAAATTTAAATGCCATTGAAGAAGCTGAAGCCCTGCGTCGATTGCAAACAGAGTTTGCCTTAAGTCAGCAACAAGTGGCGGAGCGCGTAGGTAAATCAAGATCAGTAATAGCTAACCTGCTGAGGTTGTTGGTGCTAGAACCTGTTGTTCGAACCATGATGGAAGCGGGTGACCTCAACACGGGCCACGGCAAGGTTTTATTGGCCTTAGAAGGTGCAGACCAAGTTAAAGCTGCGAAAAAGGTGGTCAAAGGTGGGCTCTCTGTTAGACAAACCGAAAGCTTGGTCAAATCTGTACGAGTGGCAGAGGTAAAGCCAGAGGAGAAGGGCTCAGCAACGAACCCGGATGTACTTCGGTTGGAGCGAGAGCTATCTGGCCGGCTCGGCTCATCAGTGAAGATTACGCAAGGCAAAGGGCAACAGGGTAAATTGGTCATAAGTTATTCTTCCCTTGATCAGCTGGACGGCATTCTCGGAAGGATTCATTAAGTAACAACAAGTTGAAGGCTATAGACCTTTAGACTAGACTTGCGCCCGCGTCGCCTGAGGACAAAGTGTGTCTTGAACAAATATAGACCTCAAAATCCTATGGCGCCGGTTCGCCAACAACTGAAATCGGCCCTGTTGTACAGCGCACTTTGCTTGGTAATCTGCATAGTGGGGTTTGGTTTTGCAGAAGGCTTTGAGGCAGCAAAGGCTGCTTTTATAGGCGGAGCGATAATCCTGGTTCCCAGCGGTTGGTTGGCACATAGAGTGGCGTCAACACAAGGGGCCCAATACGCCACAGCAGTGGCATTGGTGAAATTTTCACTATGCGGTTTAGGTTTTGCACTTTTATTTGTGCTGAAACCAAGTATTCATGCCTTCGCTGTTTTTATAGGAGCGGCGACGGTATTACTGGCTTTACCCATTGCTACTGGGATGGCGCAACGTCTCAATAGCAACGAAAGTCGACACTAAAGGACACGAAACGGTCAAACATGGCAGCTAACGGACACGAACAGACGGTATCTGAGTACATCGTCCACCATTTAACAAACTTAACGTACGGCAAGCTGCCGGCGGGGTATGTGCGTGACGATGGTACGGTGGTTTCTGATATGGGACAGTGGACGATGGCACATGGCGGGCAAGAAATTACCGCTATGGGCTTTAACGCGGTGCATGTTGACTCAATGATTTGGTCCGTTGGCTTGGGTATCCTTTTTTGCTGGCTGTTTAGGTCCGTCGCGAAAAAAGCATCATCAGACACACCGTCTGGACTCATTAATTTCGTAGAAATGGTTGTCGAGTTTGTCGACAACACGGTTAAAGACACCTTTCACGGCCGTAATCCGCTGATCGCTCCCCTAGCGCTTACCATTTTTGTTTGGGTTTTCCTGATGAATTTGATGGACCTTCTTCCTGTCGATCTGGTGCCTGAGGGCCTCAAGCTTGCTGGCATTGAGTATCAAAAAATTGTGCCATCAACCGATCCCAACATTACTATGGGTATGGCAGTCGGCGTATTCATACTCATGCTGTTTTATTCGATTAAGGTCAAAGGGTTCGGCTTTGTCAAAGAACTCAGCTTAAACCCATTTAATCACCCGCTATTTATTCCGGTTAACCTCTTCATGGAAGTTGTTGGGTTGCTAGCTAAGCCCTTTTCCCTGGGGCTTCGGTTATTCGGCAATATGTATGCGGGGGAAATGATTTTTATCCTAATCGCTGCATTATTTGGTGCTGGCGTGATGTGGGTTCTGCCAGCTGCGCTGCTACAAGTCGGCTGGGCGATATTTCACATCCTTGTGATTACTTTGCAGGCCTTCATCTTTATGGTGTTGACCATTGTTTATCTGAGCATGGCTCACGAAGACCACTAAAATTTTTTAACTAAGTAAAGCTACACCTAACAGGAGAGAACCATGGAAATGATATATGTTGCCGCTGCCATTATGATGGGTTTGGGCGGAATGGGCGCCGCTATCGGCGTGGGTATTTTGGGCGGCAAGCTCATTGAGGGTTCCGCACGACAGCCAGAGCTGGCACCTAAATTACAAGGCACCTTCTTTTTGGGTGCAGGCCTGGTCGACGCGATCCCCATTATCGGTGTGGGAATCGCGATGTACCTTATTTTTGTTGTTGCGGCTTAATCGTCGCCCCACGCGTTTGCCGGTGCCAAAGGTGCCGGTTCCCTCGGTGACAACAGGAGCACATCGTGAACATTAACCTAACGCTTTTTGGCCAGCTGATTGCCTTCGTGGCTTTCGTGGCGTTCTGTATGCGTTTTGTCTGGCCACCTATCGTGTCCGCCATGGCAGAGCGTCAACAGAAGATTGCCGATGGTTTAGCTGCTGCAGATCGAGCTAGCCATGACCTGGAGCTGGCGCACAAGCGAGTCACAGAAGAAATGGCTAACGCTAAGCGCGAAGCAGCGGTAATTATTGACGCAGCCAATAAAAGAGCTGCTGCCTTGATTGATGAAGCGAAGGTCGCTGCGGTAGCGGAGGCCGACCGCGTGAAAGCCGCGGCTGCTGCTGAGGTGGAGCAGGAACGTGCTCGAGCGCAAGAGCAGTTGATGAGCCAAGTGAGCAGCTTGGCGCTAGCCGGGGCTGAAAAAGTGCTGGGTAGCGAAATTGACGCTGCTAAGCATGCGGAACTTTTGAAAAGCCTGACGGCGGATCACTAGTTATGATTGAACCAAGAACACTAGCGAGACCCTACGCACGAGCAGCGTTCGAGTTTAGTCGCCAGGCTGGAACGCTTGATGGGTGGGTAGAGGCTTTGAACGTTGCGGCTGCTGTTAGCTTGGAGCCAGAAGTTCGAGCGGTGTTAGGTGACCCTGGGAAAACATCGCAGCAACGCGTCGACGTTCTTGCCGCTGTGCTGGGTAATGCGTTAAGCAAAGAAACTAGTGGTTTCTTAGGAATTATGGCGGCTAATGGTCGTCTAGATCTGATTGGAGAAACGGCAGCGTTGTTTGCCGAGTTAAAAGCGGCGCATGAAGCGTCGGTTGATGTGTTGGTTACCTCTGCTTTTGCAGTAGATGATGATGCACTTAACGAGATTTCAGAGGCCATGTCGCGACATTTCGAGCGCACGGTTTCTATTACTTCAGAGACAGACTCGGCCTTGTTGGGCGGAGCTGTCATTCGGGCCGGTGATGTAGTTATCGATGGCTCGGTTCGCGGCCGTCTAAATAAACTCGCCGG
>JAQWYY010000118.1 GCA_029253705.1 Luminiphilus sp.
ATACGCACCGTTTGAAACCGCGCAAGTCTTTTTCGAAGAAAAAACCACTTTGATTTCATCCGACTCAGATTAGATCTTAACCCCCCCTGAGCGGAAGCGCGACTATACGCGTCACGCGCCGCAGCGCAAGCTTTTTCAGCAACATATTTTAAAGTTTACGCCGGGCGCCATCGACAACCCACAAACACTATATACCTCCAATGCGGCTATCTACCGCCTGGGGGCCAAACGGCGCCTTAATACAAGTGCCGCCCGCCAGAAAAGCAGGGTTCCTAAGAGCAAACCATAAAGCACAGCATCGCCAATGTCGGACCGTGATAGCCACAAAACATGCAGCACCCCCAACACAGCAACGGCGTAAACCAGCTGGTGCAGCTGTCGCCAACGCTGGCGCAGCTTGCGCCGCATGCGATCGGTGGAAGTCACTGCCAAAGGTATGAGTAACGCCCAGCCTCCGAAACCCACCAGCACGTATGGGCGCTCTATCAGCTCCTCCAGCAATATAGCCGGGTTCCAGCCAACGTAAACCTGTGCAAATACTAGCAAGTGAAGGGTGGTGTAAAAAAACATAAACAATCCCAGCATCCGCCGATACCGAAACAAGGCGGGCCATCCCCATTGCGCCAAGGGTCGGGCAGCCAAAACCAGTACGAGCAGGCGAATAGCCCACTCTCCAGTTTGATGCATCAACGCCTCTGCAGGGTCGGGCCCCAGAGTGTTGCCGAGCACGCCATAAATGATAAGCATGAAAGGGGTCAGCGCCAGTGCAAACACCAATACCCACCAAAGCCGATCTGCCCAGGGTAAACGGTACAGCGGAACACCCACTAGCCTAGCCTCTACTTATTAGTAATATTTGCTTAGGTCCATACCCGCGTAAAGCCCAGCCACCTGCTCGGCATAACCATTGAAGAGCTGTGTCGGCACGCGGTTAGGCTTAAACAGCGATGACGGCAACCGCCTTTCGTAACGCTGGCTCCATCTGGGGTGGTCGACCTCAGGGTTTACGTTGCTAAAGAAGCCATATTCATGGGCAGCCAGTTCCTGCCAGGAGGTTTCTGGTTGCCGATCGGTTAACTCAATTGACACTATCGACTTAATACTCTTGAAACCGTACTTCCAAGGCACAACGAGACGAAGAGGCGCGCCACTCTGATTTGGCAAGGTCTTACCGTAGAGCCCTACGGTCATCAGCGTTAGGGGGTGCATTGCCTCATCTAGCCGGAGACCTTCTTTATAGGGCCAATCAATGACCGAGGTAAACGATCGTGTACCGCGCATTTCCTCGGGCCGGTAGAGTGTTTTGAAGGCCACATAGCGGGCGTCTGATGTTGGCTCAAATCGCCGCAATAAGTCGGCTAGCGAAAACCCAATCCAGGGCACGACCATACTCCAAGCCTCTACGCATCGAAACCGATATACCCTCTCTTCAAGGTCAAAGCCACCGAGCACATCCTCCAAATTCAGTTTACCCGGCTTGTTAACAAGCCCCGAAACCTGCACCGACCATGGGTCTATGGTCATAGCATCAGCGTACTCGGCAGGATCTGATTTATCAGTGCCAAATTCGTAAAAATTGTTGTAGCTCGTGGCATCCTCATACGGCGTCAACGCCTCTTCTGTCGAACAGGCATCACACAGAGCCTGACTATAAGACAAGGACTTTGTGGCAGGTGCTACGGAGGCCTTGGCTGGCAAGGTATTTACCAGCGCCCCAGCCGCTGCAGCCTTCATCAAGTTTCTGCGATTGAGCCAAACCGACTCAGGGGTTATTTCAGAAGACGCAATCTGAGGCATATCAAGAATCTTGCGAGGCACGATCTTCATTCTCCTTTTGGGACATTTGAACCACATTCTGACGCAAATGCTGAATCGGCCCTGAGACAGCATAAAGAAAAGAGAAAACCCAAATAAATAGTGGTGGGTCCAAAGCAATAAGAGCCAATACGCCTACCATTAAGAAGATACGAACAAAGGGAACCCGGCCGTCTAACTTAATGCTTTTAAAACTAAAATAAGGAAACCTTGCAATCATAAGAAAACCGAGCCCAGCCAACAATACGGCGTGCAGCCAGGCCAGGGGTAGCATGGAAGCGGGCAATTCATGGGTCTGACCCAGCCAAACGCTGCCCGTCACCGCAGCAGCAGCTGCAGGACTTGGCAGCCCTACAAAATAACCCGCATCCACCGAATCACGTTGTGTGTTAAATCGCGCAAGCCTCAGTGCCGCGCAGGCCGTGTATAAAAACGCTGCGACCCAGCCGAGCTTGCCCGTATCAACCAATGCCCAATTAAACATGAGTAGTGCAGGTGCAATACCGAAGGAAATCATATCTGACAAACTGTCATACTCAGCGCCAAAAGCGCTGGTCGTGTGAGTCAGGCGGGCGACGCGACCATCGAGCCCATCAAAGATCATTGCCACTAAAATAGCGACAGAACCCGCATAGAAATCACCCTGCATGCCGGCAATCACCGAATAGAAGCCGCAAAACAAGGCGCCAGTTGTAAACAGGTTGGGTAGCAGAAATACCCCCCGTGCAGGTGCTGCCGCCCCAGAATCGTGGGATTCCTCATAGTCGCCCACCAGCGAGGTGAGGGGCGCTTCAATCTGCTCAGCAGCGCGCTCGAAATTATCGTCTTCTTTATTATCGGTGCCAGTAGTAGACATAGGGCTCATTCATTGAAAATGCATTGCTAGTTTAACAGTGCCAGATAATCTGCGGGAGATTTGCAAAAAAAGCTTCGACTTAAAGAGCACAGCAAGCTTTTTCCACTGCCAGAGGGTATAATCTGCGCCGATTTTTCAAAGCACCGCACCTTTAAAAATACCCTTAGGAGAATATGGTGAGCAATTATTTCAATACGCTACCCCTACGTATTCAGCTCGAAGAGCTTGGCAAATGTCGATTTATGGACCGCTCTGAGTTCGCTGACGGTGTGGATGCTCTGCGCGGCAAGCAAATTGTCATTATTGGCTGCGGTGCACAAGGCCTCAACCAAGGCCTTAACCTTAGAGACAGCGGGCTCGATGTGGCCTACGCACTCAGGCCCGAGGCGATTGCTGAAAAACGAGCCTCATGGCAAAGAGCCACTGATAATGGCTTTACAGTTGGCGATTACGAAGCGCTCATTCCCACGGCAGATGTGGTGATGAACCTCACCCCTGATAAGCAGCACACGCCTGTGGTTACTGCTGTAATGCCATTAATGAAAGAGGGAGCGTGCCTAGATTACGCCCATGGCTTCAATCTGGTCGAGGAAGGCATGCAAGTCCGCAAGGACCTGACGGTAGTTATGATGTGTCCAAAATGTCCGGGAACCGAAGTCAGAGAAGAGTACAAGCGAGGCTTCGGGGTTCCCACTCTTATTGCCGTCCACCGTGAAAACGACCCTCAGGGCAAAGGCATGTCCATTGCAAAGGCCCTCGCAGCAGGCACCGGTGCCCACAGAGCTGGCGTGCTCGAATCCTCACCAATTGCCGAGGTTAAGTCAGACCTGATGGGCGAACAAACTATTTTATGCGGCATGCTGCAGTCTGGGTCGCTGCTCTGCTTCGACCGAATGGTCGCACTGGGCACTGACCCTTCCTATGCCGCAAAACTGGTACAGTATGGCTGGGAGACCGTGACAGAAGGTCTCAAGCAGGGTGGCATCACCAACATGATGGACCGCCTTACAAATCCCGCCAAAATCAAGGCTTTTGAGTTATCTGAAAGCATGAAAGATATCCTTCGTCCGCTTTTCGAGAAGCATCAAGACGACATTATGTCGGGTGTGTTTTCAAGCACGATGATGGCAGATTGGGCACAAGACGACGCAAACCTACTGAAGTGGCGCGCTGAGACCAATGAGACCGCCTTTGAGAAGCAGGCCCTCACTGAGGAAGAAATTACGGAACAGGAGTACTACGACAAAGGCATTTTGATGATCGCTATGGTCAAGGCCGGTGTAGAGCTGGCATTCGAGACAATGGTAGATGCCGGCATCATAGAGGAATCGGCTTACTACGAATCACTCCACGAAACACCGCTTATTGCGAATACGATTGCTCGTAAAAAGCTGTACGAGATGAACGTTGTAATATCGGACACGGCGGAATACGGATGCTACCTTTTTGACCAAGCCGCCAGACCGCTGCTGGCCGACTTTATACAGTCTGTGGGCTCCGATGTTATAGGCGTTGGCATGATTGGCGACAACGGCGTCGACAACAAAGCGCTTATTGAAGTCAATGCTGAAATTCGCAACCACACAGTAGAATTGGTGGGCGAAGAATTACGAGGTTATATGACGGAAATGAAGGCCATCGTCTGAATCGGCTTTGGTCATAAAAAAAGGAGCCCCTAGGCTCCTTTTTTTTGCCCGAACTCATCCGGGTACCGTGCTATCGAGCGCTAACTCAATTTCTGCAACGACGCTTATTACAGCAGCGGCGCTATAACGAGACTGACAATTGCCATGACATTAATCAAAATGTTCATGGAAGGACCCGAGGTATCTTTGAAGGGGTCGCCCACTGTATCGCCTACTACAACAGCGGAATGAGTATCGGACCCCTTGCCTCCAAGGTTGCCCTTTTCAACATACTTTTTAGCGTTGTCCCAAGCTCCACCGGCATTCGCCATCATGAGCGCCATCAGAACACAGCCCAACAAACCGCCAGCCAACATGCCACCCAATGACTCAGGGCCAAGACCGAAACCTACGACAACAGGCGCGAGCACAGCAATAGCACCGGGTAAAATCATTCGTTTCAGGGCAGCCGTAGTGGCAATGTCCACACACCGTTCAGTATCGGGATCAGCTGTGCCCTCGAGCAGGCCCGGAATTTCTCTAAACTGGCGGCGAATTTCATTAATCATATCGAAAGCCGCTTCGCCCACTGCCGTCATGGTAATGGAGGCAATAAGAAACGGTATAGAACCACCAATGAACATGCCGATCAGAACCTGGGGCTCAGACAATTCAAGAGTAAAACCAGGGTTGAGCACCGCTACGGTACTGACATAGGCCGCTATTATCGCGAGTGCAGCAAGCGCTGCAGCACCGATAGCAAAGCCCTTACCAATTGCCGCCGTGGTGTTGCCCACCTCATCAAGACCATCCGTGATTTTTCGGGTGTCTTCACCCATTCCTGCCATCTCAGCAATGCCGCCCGCGTTATCGGCAACGGGACCGTAAGCATCGATGGCCATGGTAATACCTACAGTGGAAAGCATTCCCACCGCAGCAATACCAACACCGTACAACCCGGCTAACTCGGTAGATGCGTAAATAATGGCGGCTAAAGCCAATATAGGGACAACTACCGACTCCATGCCAACAGCAAGGCCCGTGATCATAACGGTCGCAGGCCCGGTTTCCCCTGACTTGGCAATCTTGCGCACTGGGCTACCGCCGGTGTAATACTCGGTGATCAACCCGATTGCGACGCCACCAACAGCACCGGAAACGACAGCCCACCACACCTTGGCATCTAAGCCCAGGGCTTCGACGAGGAACCATGCCATGGCAGCAAATACGACTGGAGCTGCCAGAGTGCCACTGCGCAGGGCATCCTCAGGGGCGGCCGCCGAGCGGGCACGCACCAAGATAATGCCGATAAACGAAGCCAGCAGCCCAACCGTAGCTAAGCCAAGCGGTAACATCATGAGCGAAGTTTGCTGCTCAGCGGCAACCGCCATCGTAGCGGCAATCGCAATACAGGCAATCATCGAGCCACAGTAGCTCTCGAAGATGTCTGATCCCATACCCGCAATGTCGCCCACGTTATCGCCCACGTTATCTGCGATCACGCCGGGGTTACGAGGATCATCTTCAGGGATGCCGGCCTCTATCTTGCCCACAAGATCAGCACCTACATCGGCACTTTTCGTGAAGATACCTCCACCCACTCTGGAAAACAGCGCCACTACGGAGGCTCCCATACCAAAGCCGTGAATCGAATGTACCGACTCAGCATCTGTGCCAAAGTAATAGAAGAGGCCGCCTAATCCAATTAAACCCAGAGATGCAACGCAAAGGCCCATGATGGAGCCACCATAAAAAGCAATGTTTAGCGCTTTTGCTGGCCCGTGGTCATTGGCAGCTACAGCAGTTCTGACATTGGCGCGAGTCGCGGCATACATCCCAAGATAGCCAGCGGTGGCAGACGACACCGCGCCTACAATAAAGGCAATAGCTGTGTCCTGGCCTAGTGGTGACAGGAATATACCCAGAACCAACACGGCAGCGAAAGCAGCTAGCATTTTATATTCGCGATGCATGAACACCATCGCACCGACGTGAATTTGGTCCGCGATATGCTTAACGTTATCGGGGCCTGCGTCATGCTTTGACATCACATTATAAATGACAAAAGCTACGAATAAGCCCGCCAAACCAACTATCGGCGGCAAAATTAGATCAAACGCCATGAAGAATTCCCCCAGTGATTGTTTTATTTATCGCGGGGAGTCTATACGCTGGACCCCTACGGCCGCAATGCAAGAAAAGACGGTGGCGCCATTAAGGTGCCAGGACCTTTTCTCCCCGTGCCATCCCCGCTACGCCAGAACGCACGACTTCCATAATTTCCGCCTCGCCCAGAGCAGCAACGAAAGAATCCAGCTTTTCTGTTGGCCCGGTCAGCTGAATAACATAAGTCGCCGGCCCCACATCAATAATTTGACCGCGGAAAATATCAGTCGTGCGTTTGACCTCGTCGCGCTGCTGGCCTATTGCGCGCACCTTCACAAGCAAGAGATCACGCTCTACGTGGGCGCCCTCGGTAAGATCCACTACCTTTACCACATCAATTAGCTTGTTGAGCTGCTTGTTGATTTGCTCGATTTTAAGATCATCCCCTGAAGTCGTCAGCGTTAAGCGCGACAAGGATTGATCGTCGGTTGGCGCCACATTCAAGGATTCTATATTGTACCCACGCTGCGAAAAGAGCCCCACGACACGAGACAGAGCTCCCGCTTCATTTTCTAACAATACAGACAAAATACGTCGCATCTTAGGTTCTCTCCGTCTTGCTGAGCCACATATCTTTCATTGCGCCAGTTGGCGCAACATGCATAGGGTAAACGTGCTCGTGAGGCTCAACGAAAACATCTAGAAACACTAACCGATCCTTCAAAGCAAAAGCCTCGCGCATCGCCGCCTCGAGATCATCCCGTTTTTCTACCTTTATGCCTACGTGACCAAAAGACTCAGCAAGCTTGACAAAATCCGGTAGCGAAGCGGCGTAATGGCTTTCTGAGTAACGACCCTCATACTGCATATCCTGCCACTGTTTAACCATTCCCAAATAGTTGTTGCGCAAGCTCACTATTTTGATAGGTGTCCCGTACTGCGCACAGGTTGAAAGCTCCTGAATATTCATTTGAATACTCCCCTCACCCGTCACACAAGCCACCTCAGCATCGGGCAGAGCCAACTTAATGCCCATAGCGGCAGGAAGGCCAAAGCCCATAGTCCCCAGCCCCCCTGAATTAATCCAACGACGAGGCTTATCAAATTTATAATATTGCGCAGCAAACATTTGGTGTTGCCCTACATCAGATGTTACGTAGGCATCACCCTCGGTCACATCATAAAGACATTTAATAACGTCCTGAGGCATCGCCAACTCACTTTCCCCGTAGCGACGCCCGTGCCAAAGACCATGGGCCTCTCGCCAACTTTCTATCTGCTGCCACCATTGCGCCAATGCCGCGGGCTCCGGCACTTCGCGATCGCTACCTTGCAATTGAGCATCAATCTGAGCCAAAAGCTCAGTCAAAACTGTCTTTACTGGGCCCACGATTGGAATGTCGACGGGAACAATCTTGGCAATAGATGCAGGGTCGACATCGATATGAATAATCTTGGCGCCCGGGCAAAACTTGCCAACCGTATTGGTCACGCGATCGTCAAAGCGGGCGCCCACCGCTAAAATAACGTCGGAATGGTGCATGGCCATATTGGCTTCATAAAATCCATGCATGCCCAACATACCCAAAAACTGTCGATCAGAACCCGGGTAAGCGCCTAGCCCCATCAAGGTATTAGTGACCGGATAGTTTAATTTTTGCGCTAAGTTTGTCAGCAGATCACAGCCTTCTCCCTGAATCACCCCGCCACCGGCGTAGATCACAGGTCGCTTGGCCGACAACAGTAATCTGGCGGCCTTGCGAATTTGACCCGTGTGCCCTTTGTTTGAGGGCTGATAAGAACGCAAGCTGACGCTCTCTGGATAGTGATAGTCAAACTTGTGTTCGGGGTGAGTCAGATCCTTCGGAATATCAATTACCACCGGTCCCGGCCGTCCAGTAGTCGCAATATAAAACGCCTTCTTAATAATAGAAGGGATATCCTCCGTGCGCTTTACCATGAAGCTGTGTTTTACAATAGGGCGCGATACGCCAACCATATCGGTTTCTTGAAACGCATCTTCACCAATTAAATGTGTCTGAACCTGCCCCGCCAGCACTACCATCGGAATTGAATCCATGTAGGCAGTGGCGATACCCGTAATAGCGTTGGTAGCACCTGGGCCAGAAGTCACCAGTACAACGCCAGGCTTCCCTGTGGCACGCGCATAGCCATCAGCCGCGTGGGTAGCGGCTTGCTCGTGACGTACTAGAATATGTGGCACTGCGTCGAGCTTAAAAATTGCATCATAAATATGCAGAGCCGCGCCGCCCGGATAGCCAAAAACGTACTCGACGCCTTCGTCTTCCAGAGCCCGGACGATCATTTCGCCGCCAGATAGTTGTTCCATGTTCCGCTCCCATCTTTAGGGGTGTCATTCATTGACGGGAGCCATGGGCTTGCGCCCCTACCCCACCGCCGCTGCCTGTCGCACGAAACACTGGTCGGATCAAATCCCAGCTACCATGCCAGAACAGCGATCACGAAACCCGTGTATCGGTCGGCCTGCGGGGTAGCGCAGTGTCGAGCCCGAAGTGCGTCATGCGCACCAGACGGAACCCGCAAACAGCCCTCACAACTATCCCGTCATGGGGGTGGGCCACTGGATGAGGGTACTCACCGTAAGCCGTTGCCGTTCGCGTGACGGGAGATATAGTGAGAAGGTGCCACAAAAAAGTCAAGAAATGCTGCGCATTAACCTCGTGTGATATTGCCGAAAAGCAGAGATCACAGTAGCGTAAGCGTCATACAGTGAAATTGAGAATACTGATGCCAACAGCATGTAGCTGGACAGTCACACTCACCATTGCCTGCCTGCTAGGCGTGCTGACGCCGCCCTCCAAAGCGGCCATTATGTATCGATGGAGCGACAGCAATGGCAGACCGGTCATTAGTGACCGGCCACCACCACCCGGCACACCGCATACAACCCTAAATAGTGCTCAATATGGCAAGAGCAGTAATCAACGTAAGGAAATGAAGCAACCAAACTCAAACAACGTCGACGTAGACACCACAAAAGTGCTGAACCAGAACTCCAGCGATAACGCCCTCCCACCAGCTTCAGTGCGCATTCAAAAAAATGCCGACTTGTGTAAACACTCGCAGGACAACATTTACACCTATGAAAATTTTTCGAGAATACGCACAGAGGACCCTGACGGCACGGTGCGATTTATGTCCTCAGAGGAAATTGAAAGGAAGCTTGATGACGCACGCAAAGTAGAAGCCCGTCACTGTTGAGCTTCAATTTCACAAGCGATCAATATTTTCCACTCGAAATGCCTCGGTAAGAATTTCAACATCCGATGGTTCGATTTCAACCGGATCAAAGCCTTTACAGCCAATGCAAACAGTGACCACATCATTAGTCACCTCGCCATCCCCACAGCCAACGCCTCGACAGCTTTCACCATTGGAATCTAGCCTAACCGTCACAATGATCGGTGGAATGGGAATTCCTTCACCAAACTCTTCACCCAGATCATTTTTCGGCGCGAACAGAGGAATACTATATGCCTTCGACACACCCAAATTGGTGCACATACCGCCGTTTCCGCCATTGGGTTGAAACGTATTGAAAAACACCTGCCCACCACCTATTGCCGACTGGTTCACAACCTGCTCGCCACGATCTAAAAGGTCAATATACCAACCATCATAGTCAGTAATCACGGCACTCGGCGCCAATCCTTGCGCGGCGTTTAGTAAGGTGCCCCCGTCCAAATTTATGGTTGGGCGTGTCGTCAAATCAGTTTCGTTACCCCGAACAACGGGACGATCAATGAAGACATAAAAGCGATTAGAAACCTGTTGCTTGTATGGATAGTTTTGTTTGAGGGGGCGCTCACGATCTCCACTACCCAACGTTATGAAAACATCGCTCCCGAGGGCTCCCACTACGGGCCGGCTCATAAATCGCCTACTGGAGTTAGCGACGCTCGCGATTTTCTTTATGAACCAAGCGGACTGGGCCAGAGGCACCGTGGATGTCGCTTGAGCATCGGGAAATTGAGTCAGAGAAATTCGATACAAACTTCCAGCCGCATCTGCAGCATAGACAAAATCGATGTAACCATCGAAATCAATATCCAACAACTCCAGCTCGGCTACCACAGGTGCATCAGTCGCCAACTCCGCCAACCGCTCGCCGCTTCGGGCATCAACGAAAAATATACTATTGCCCTTAGCCGTGCCCGAACACGCGTAGACCGCGCTATCCACATCCAGACAGCTATCCCATCCCCCGCCCATCATCAGCACAGGGCGACCCCCCTCTTGATAGCCTTTAATGTAACCAACAACTGGGGTCGACCAGGTTTGCCCAACATTAGAAAATCCCGGGGTACAACCCGCATCTTGCTCAGGGCTTGGGCATCCCAGCTTCCAAAGCAAGCTGGGGCTGTCAGGCGGGGTGCCCGCTTGCCCAGCGGCAGGGCTAATATCAAAACCGTAGAGCATACGGCCACCGCGGCGCATTGTCGGAAAAATAAACCCCGTTGTGAGCTGACCAGAGGCGTTGTATTTCGTAAAGACGCCCGTAGAACCATCAAAAAAATAGTCTTTATTTTCAGCGTCAATATCAGTGGTCAGTGCGGCATCTAGTCCAAAGTAATTTATCGAGGGGGTATTGCGATATTGCCGTTCAATGCGCTGATAGTGCTCTGGCGCAATAAAAGCCCAATCCTCAGACCCTGAATCTGGATTAAGGCTTCTGTAAACACCATCATTACTCCCATAGAAAATTCGAAACAAAGTCCCGCCATCTGGCTTTGATCCATAACTGACTGTCAGTGGTCGAGAATGCACAATATCGCCATGAATAGTGGCCCGTAACCCTAGTGCGGGCATACGTTCGGTGGACTCCAAATAAGGATTGGTGCCATACAGGCCGTCACCGACGAGCACTTTTGCATCACCACCGCGCAACCCCGGATTTTCCCCGACCAAGTAACGATGATAGGCAGGGTCACTGAAATCACTAGCGATAAGCGCACGCAGCGCCTGCTCCGACTCGGTCAAAATGACTCTGGCGCTGCCC
>JAQWYY010000121.1 GCA_029253705.1 Luminiphilus sp.
AATCCCGATGTTCGGAAAAAGCTGATAGCCCGGAATAAACTCGTCAGAATCGATGAGGAGGGCCGTCAAATCGACTCAGAAGGTGCCTCCCCTGCCGGGCAGCGCAGCTTAAATCTGTTGGGACCCGTGCCGTTACCTCTCGCACGTGGCACGACACAGCCCATGGCCGATTGGTACGCTACTGTACGCAGCACCGAATTATCTGAAGTCGAAGGCCTCGCCACTACGCTGAGGGAACAGGGTGGCCAGCATCTATTTTCCCAACTTGCGTCCAGTATGGCCGTCAATAGCGTGCTCGCTATTGGAGATGCTGAGACCACAGAATCCCCCTTGGTACGCGTACATTCCAACTGCCTAACAGGTGATGTGTTTGGCTCAAGACGCTGCGAGTGCGGACCTCAGTTAGAGGCCGCCATTGATCGTTTGGCAGAGGAGCCCGGCGGCGGCTATCTCATCTATATGGCTGGCCATGAGGGCCGAGGCATTGGTTTGTGGGCCAAAGCCGCCACTTACCTGCTGCAAGATGAAGGAGAAGACACCTATCAGGCTAACCGATCACTGGGCCTTCCTGATGACTCACGTGATTTTAGCGACGCCGCTACACTGTTGAAGTATTTCGGTCGTGGTCGACCTTTGCGTTTGCTGACCAACAACCCGAAGAAAGTCGAAGACCTTGTCGCTAGCGGACTTACCAATATAGCCCGCGTCAAACACGTCACCGGTGTCGATGACCACAATCTGCGCTATTTACAGGCCAAACGAGCTTGGGGTCATTCGATTGATGAGGACGACTTGACCAGCTAGACGCCCCCTGCCTCAGTTTAACCATTCTGGGAGTGGTGCATCACCCAAGGAGATTTCCAGCGTATTAGCTGCGGCTGGATGGCTGTGTCCGACCATTTCATCGTAGGCGCTTCGCTGACGCAGCAGGATTTCACACCCCGCAACGGTCTTGAGAACTCGCTTCATTTCCAGCAAATTGCGACGCTTTAAAATTTTGCGTTCATCCTCTGCAATAACTCGCTCCTCCCCGTTAATTCGAGCGTGAGCGATATATAGGCTGAGATCTACCGACTCTACAACGAGTTGTTCAATATGCTCTGTCTGCTTTTTAAGTTCCTTCAAAGTGATCTTCACATTATGGCCCTGTACCAGTTGTCTACTACCTTTACGGCGCCCCGGCCATTTCAGCCCGATGCCGTTCGCTATTTGTCCAGCGCTATTGATGAGTAACGCACTGAGCCCCACCATTCAGACGGTGGCCGCGGCATGGACCGCTCATAAATCGGCAGCATCTCACAGCGCTAAAAGTCATCAGAGCTGTCTGCAGAACTGAAAAGCGATCCCTACAAAAGTTGGACGAGTCCGGTGTTTTAACTCCTAAACGGTGATCATAGCGACTATGTTGCCCGAGCTTGAAAATGTGCGCTTTACCGCTGCGGGCGAGACCCTTGACGTCCTGCCCTCCTACAGTGGTGTTTATCGATTTTTTGGCGCCGACGGGGCTCTTTTGTATATCGGCAAAAGTGTCGATATCAAGTCGCGAATTAATGCCCATTATCAAGAGGGCCGTAAGGCCGGCCGACACCAGCGAATTATGGGGCAAGTCGCCCATATTGATTGTTCTCCAACAGCTGGAGAGGTAGGGGCTTTGCTGGAGGAAAACGCCGCGATCAAAGCAGAAACTCCCTTGTATAACCGTCGCCAGCGTCGCGTAAAAAAACTTTGGACCCTTCATCTAAAACTTTCAGAACACGGATTTTTGCAACCATCGGCGGCGGATTTTCTGCTCGAATCAGACCGAGCTGTCGACAGTTACGGGCTATATCAAAACAAGCG
>JAQWYY010000140.1 GCA_029253705.1 Luminiphilus sp.
GAGGAACTTCTTGGCAAACTCTATGAGCGTGGAAAGGCGACTGAGGCCGCCAGCTTTCTTGAGTTCGACAGTGTGATTGACCCCGTGGATACCCGGTCAGTGATTAGCAGTGCTTTGCCACGGTAACAGCGAGCTATTCGGGCTGCGAAGTCCAAGCCCTTTTACACCAAAAAAGGACCAGTAAAATGAGCAGCTCGATCCCCATACTGGGTACCCCTGCCGCCACCGGGCCGTCTATGACTAACGTCAAGGTCCGGCCTAACAAGGCAATGAGCACCAAGAGCTGAACGGGCCAAAGTAGACCCGGATCGCGACGTCCAGCTGCTAACACTAGAATGAGTCCGCCACCCAAGAAAAACCCGGCTATGTCTGCTCTCACGGTGCCTAAGCCCGCCGCAGCAAGGTCCACCAGGCCTAGGTTAGCAGCGGCATCTCCTGTGTTTAACCACAAACCTGTGCCCACTGCGAGAAACAGAAGCCCAAACAACCCCGATAGCAGCCTAGACAATATAAGCATTAGAACCCCCCAACCTATTTTATTTTAATAATGTATTAAGCCATATTTACTGTCGCTGTGAAGTGAACCAGCGTCATGCGCGTCCCCAGCTACTTCGAGCGTTGCTCAGATAGTAGGTGCTGGAGTTCAGTAATCCCATGTCTCAGCTGCTCTGAAATAGCGGGCAACTGATCTTCGGTCGGCAGAACTCCACCCGCAAGCGCCGAAGCCTCAACCTGTCGAAAGCTACCACCCGCTGCTGATAAACCAAAGGTCAAACAGGCACTACCTAAAGTATGCGCTTCGCGAATAATAATATTTCGCTCCTGATCAGCCATTGCCTTACGTAAGCTCTCCCAGCGATCAGTTGACTCACCCAAAAACTTTTCTACGAGGGTATCGAGGACACCAATGCCAACTTCTCGAACGAGTCGGTCAATAGGTCTGCTGTCAAATGCGATGTCGTCCCGGGGCAAGCTGTCATCGTCGCAAACATTTGGTTTGTTACTTTCAGTCATACCTTGAATTTCCTTATCTAGTATCGCGCCTTCTTCACCCGGTAACACAGATTCTAAATTTTCCGGGGCTTCTCGACTACTCGTCAAGTCCCCAGTCAAATCAGCTCGGGAAACAACAGCAGTCGCGGGCAAATGCGCCAGCAAAGCCGTACGAAGATTTTCCACTGAGAGTGGCTCAGCTAAAACCTCAACTATGCTGGCTTGCTCAGTGTTTAATCGATCTCGCGGGTCAACATGATCCGCTAGCGCCAGAATTGGAATGGCTACCGCCCCCGGAATTTCACAAATACGCAAGGCCGCTTCGTAAGCGTCTAGGTCCTGCACTTGCGTATCTATAACGATCAGATCGAACTCCCCACAGTCTGACCCAATGAGTCTAGCCCCTTCTTCACCCGAACCAGTCATAATGACGCTAAGCCCCAGCGACTCCAGCAATTTTTGATTGAGCTGACGGCTGATTTTGTGGTCTTGGATAAGCAGGACGGCGCCAGAAAATTCGTCAAAGGCCGCCGGAGTTATGTCGCCATGGCACGCCAAAGGGTCACCCTGAGCTGCCAAAGACAGTGGGATCGTGACGCAAAAAATAGTGCCCTGACCGACTGATGATTCAACCCTCACATCTCCACCCATGGCCTCAACGAAGCGTTTTACTATACTCAAGCCCAAACCAGTGCCTTGTGAATGCTGGGTCTCAGGGCTCAAGCCTGTGGTAAAGGGGTCAAATAATTTATCTATTACATCAGCAGGAATACCCGGACCTTGATCAGTAACTGCAAATTCGATGAGGTCTTCTTTACGGCCACTACTGCGCACGGTTGATGCACCAAGGGTAATTACCCCAGAATCGGAGAATTTGACGGCATTGGAAAGCAAATTACCCAGCACTTGCCTCAAAAGCTTCAAACGACCGGTATAGATTTTCGTAAAAGCACGCTGTCCAGAGCGACGCAGTTCTAACCCCTTTTCCAAGGATCTGGAACGCGCCAGCAAGAGGCACTCGTCCACCAGATTATCAAGTCGAAACGGCTCAACGTCTGCCTCGTCCATATGAGACTCAAGTGAGGCAGTTTCCAGCGTAAAGTTAATCACTTCTAGCAAGCGATCAGCACTTTTAGAGGCGAGCGATGAATACTCCCGCAGCTTCCCATCAAGCTTGAAATCACCCATCAAACTGATTGCACTAATCACACCGTTTAAGGACGTTCGCATTTCATGGCTGACATGATGGAAATATTTCTGTCGGGCCTCGTTGGCGCGCTCTACGTCTTGCTTTGCAGATTTCAACTGGACATTTAGCGCCTGTAAGTCCTCCACCATCGACTGCTGCGTGCTCATAAAGAAAAGCTGGTCCATCTGCACATCGTGCACAGGAAAATCAGACATCGTCAGGTTGCTGTCCGCGGTATTCTCCTCTATCCACCATAACCAGGGGACCCCTACAAAACATAAGCCTTCTAAACCCATGTCACTGTAGTCAAGAACCTGCCCTCGGATGGCAAACCCTGATTCCTCGCTAAAGCCTAGAAATAACTCGCCGATGGCCTCTCTAGCGGATGCTAAAGATCCGTCAAATGGTGTTGGGCGCTTGAATTTGAAGTAATCAAAAAATTTAATGGGGCCAGTGTCGTTGAGCCGGCATTTCCGGTTTAGCAGTGGGCTAGCACGCACCAACGTTCCTTCGCTATCAATTTGAGCGACCAAGGTGAAGAGGCGCTGCACCTCATCCCATAATTGATTTGGATTCATTAGTAAAAAAAGCCGTTAATCCATGCATACCGTGAAGAGCGTTTTTTCTCCAGCGTCGGATGCTTGAGACTCTATTTTTAGAATTTCCATGGGCTGATTAAATCGTTGGGCTAACCCCTGTAGTAAGCCCTCTACAAAGGGGGTCAGGCCAACTCGCTCTGACACATAAAGTATGTCCACATTACCACCCTCGCCTGCTCGCACTTTGAAGTTAGGTGGCCGGTAATTTAGGAAAGTGGAACTGATACGGTCGTGGAGGTTATTGAGGTTACCTAAGAAGCTCAGCATATCTGAACCTGCGGCGCGAAGCAGTGATTCGTACTGCCTTGCTACCGTATTCTCAACCCAATGCACCCCGAAAGCTTTCAACGCCTCGCTTAAGTCGATCTTCATTTCATCGGCGCAGGCCTGAGCCAGGCTATAGGTAATATCGTCGTCGTAAGATTGCATTGCTAGAAAGCTGTCATCGGGAACACCAGAGCGTAGCAAAACCTCTTCCCACTTACCCTCACCAAACTGCTCTACGACCATATCCCTGAGCGACTTATTAATGACTCCATACATTTCATGACTCCACTGACTTTAGCTAGGGCGCTATGACTTCCAACTCTGGATCTTTCGATAAATAGTAGAGGGCGCAACCTCTAATAAACCCGCAGCACGATTAACGTTACCCTCGCAGTAATCGATTGCAGATTGTATTGCTCGTTTCTCCGTAAGCCACAAAGGCTCAACGCTGCCATTGCTGCCCATACCCGCAGGCATAGCTGTAGCACTGGAAAGGATTGTTGCGTTGTCAAGCGTATCGCTGTCCATGATGGCAATTCGTAACTGCTCATAACCAATGGTTTGATCTGGCGACATAAGCACCAGACGATGAATGATATTCTCCAGCTGCCTCACATTTCCCGGCCACGGATAACGACGCAGTTCCCTACGCGCATCCTCAGTGAACACGCAAATCTGACGGCCCTCCCGCATGGCGAACACTTTCAAATAATGCTCTGCGAGTAGCAGCACGTCAGCGCCCCGTTCCCGCAACGGCGGTATTCGTAAAGGCACGACGTGTAAACGATAAAATAAATCCTCGCGCAAGCGCCCTTCACGCATTTCAAACAGCGGATCGCGATTTGTTGCCGCCAGAATTCGAACGTCAGCAACGAACTCATTGTCACTGCCAACGGGCTTAAAGGAGCCGCTTTGGATGAAGCGTAAAAGAACCGATTGCAATTCGTAGGGCATGTCACAAACTTCATCAAGAAATAAGGTTCCCCCATCTGACTGCTTTATCAATCCATCTCGGGCGTGAATATTCCCTCGAACTCCTGGCGCCTCACCAAACAACTCAGATTCAATGAGGTCGTTGGGTATAGCCGCACAATTAACAGCAATGAAGTCGCCGGGGGCACGCGCTGACAAATCGTGTATTGCTTTTGCAGCCAACTCTTTACCCGTTCCACTTTCGCCTGTAATTAACGCTGTCGCACGACTGGAGGCCAAAGACTCAATGGTTGTATATACAGCCTGCATAACGCCAGACGCGCCTATAATCGAACCTAGTCGTTCACGTACCCCTTCAAGCTTACTTAGCTTTTGAGTCAACTCCAGCCGTTGTGCTGCATTAGCAAGCGTCACTCGCAGTCTTGAGGCGTCAAATGGCTTACCCAAAAAGTCATCGGCCCCGCGTTCGATAGCCTGATCAGCAAACTCAACACCGTGACCCGTCATGACAACAACAGCTGGCTGAGGATTCATGAGTACGGTCTCTGCGAGAAGGTCGAGGCCGTTACCATCGGGTAATTCAATATCGAGTAAAATGAGATCCGGCTTTAAGCTTTCAAGCGCCATAAGTGCGCCGGTGAATGTCTCGACCGAATGGACCTCGTAACCTGTACTGTCTAGGTAGGCCTCGTAAATGGCGCAGAGAGTAGAGCTATCCTCAACAATCAACGTCTTCATTACAAAACCTCACGCTTAATTGAACCTGCGTAAGTTTCGAATTCACAGTCGTCGCTCAGTTGGTCAAAAATTTCAGCCATTTTTTCTTGAGCAGACTCAAAAACAGCGAGCACCTCTGGACGGAAATGCTGTGGTTCTGTGCGACCATCTCCATTGAGAATAATTTCCATCACTTTTTCATGAGAAAACGCAGGCTTATAAGGACGCTTTGAGCGCAGCGCATCATAGACATCTACCAGCGTTGTAATCGAGGCCTCTAACGGGATTTCAGACCCCTTGAGCCCTTTCGGATAACCGCTACCGTCCCAGCGCTCATGATGACAACGAGCAATGCGCGCAGCCATCTTCATCGTTGGATGCGCTGATCCAGAAAGAATACGGTAACCGGTCTCTGGATGTTCACGCATGTGCAGCAGTTCATCATCATCCAACGGCCCCTCCTTCAAAAGCACAGCATCACGCATGCCCACTTTACCAACGTCGTGAAGTGGCGCCGCCAACCTGATCATCTCACAGCGTTGCTGGTCCCAACCCAGCTCTTTGGCGAGTACCGCGGCATATTGTCCTATTCGAATAATATGCTGTCCCGTCTCTGGATCCTTATGCTCTGCAGCTGCAGCTAAGCAGGCCAGCGCTTCTGCATAAGCCTCCTCAACATTCCGACTTAAAACGGAGATTTCCGCGCTGCTCAAGGAAACCTGTTGCTTGAGCAGGGTTTTTTCAGTTTGACGAGCTAAATCAGCGGCCACCTCACGCTGCGCACTCGCTAGGTGGTGCTCGAGTTCATCGAGATCAACAGGCTTAAGGAGAAATTCATTTGCTCCAAGATGCATCGCACGAATTACTGACTGAGTGTTACCGTTTGCAGTCATAAATATGACCCGTCGAACCCGTTGATGCGATCCTGGTGCGTCATTAATACTTTCCAACATTTCCAAGCCGTTGAGTCCTGGCATCATAAGATCGCTAAGAATGATCGAAATATCCTGGTCTGCGAAATACTTACCCAGCGCCTCTTCACCATTACTGGCCAAAACAACTGATAAGCCAAGCTGTTCTACGAACTCGCCAAGCTCCTCTCGTATATCGGGCTCATCATCGACAATTAGTGCTTTCACAGGCCGGTTCCATTCATCTAATTCGCATTTTGCTGCTTATTTTGCAATATTGGAGAGTTTACCGTGATTCGTCCACCTACGGGTAAATTTTCAAGCCGCAATCCAATTACTACTAATTGCCCAACGCTACGATCTTCCTTCATTGAGCCCTCAATCGCTTGCCTCACTCATGGACGCATCTGCCAAACAAAATCGTTTGCCCCTCGGACATAATTTCGGCACCAATTCCACCAATTTGGCTCACTCTCCTAGCGCCAGCCGAGCACTGTGACGATGTTGGGCATTGCCGGAACTCAAATCGAAAAAATGGCCGGCTAATCATCGATATGCTTCAACGGAATCACCACCGTGGCCGTCGTCCAGCCATCGACCCGGTCCAAACTTAAACGTCCACCAAGATCGCTGATCGCCGCCTGCGCCATAGCAAGCCCTAACCCCACATTCTTACTTCCTGCACGTGTAGAGAAAAAAGGCTCGAAAATTCGGTCGCGCAGTGCTTCCGAGAAGCCAGCACCATTGTCAGAAACAACAATTTCTGCGATGTCGGCTCCGACAGGGGCAGCCGCAATAGTAATTTGGGGGTGGCCAGGCGCGCCCTCTAACACCGCTTCCCTGGCATTATTTAGGAGGGCAATTAACGGCTTTTCAATCTGTAGCGGGTGGCCATCCGCTATCTCGTCAGATAACTGGCAATCGAAAGTAACCTCAATACCCCGCTCCACCAAGCTGCCTCGCGATAGATCTAAGCAATGCGCAATCACGGTGGCTATTTGAAAACCTTGAGCCAAAGACTCAATGGGGCGGCCAAACTCTCTCAAATGATCAATAATTTCTGACACGGCAGTTAGTTCAACATCTATACCGGCAAGCTTCTCCACCAAAACTTCTTGATCTAACTCGGGCAAGCGCAGTCGATTTTGTGCATTAGCGAGATACAAGCGCATTTTTTGTAGAGGCTGATTAAGCTGATGCGCAGCACTCGAAGCCAACTCACTAAAATAACTAGACTGCTGAGCTTCGACTTCCAAAATAGTGGGCTGTAGCCCCCCCTCTAATTCACGGCCAAATGCGATTATCCCAACAATCTCTCCGCCAAAAGCTCGTCGAGGCCTCAGGTTCGCCCTAATTTCAAAGGTCGACTGCGTCCTTCGGCAAACTAGAGCTAACCGAATATCGTCCGCGGCTTTTCCCTTAAATACGCTTACACAATCAGCATGGAAGTCTGCTCCATCGATACCTGTAGCCAAGCTTAAAGACGCAAAGTTTCCGCCAATGGCCTCCAACTCAGGCAGGCTTGTGAGGGCAGCAATCTTGGGGTTCCACGTTACGATTAACCCTGCTTTGTCGATAACGAAAATGGGGTTTGGGCTGCCTTCAAACAAATCATTCAGCTCAGCGGCAACCCTATCTGTTTCTCGCCTAGACATATCTCTGGCCTCGCGAAGGGCAAGTTCACGTCCCGCCAGCTGACCTGTGAGACGTGCCAGTAAATTTGCAAAGGATACGCCCAGATCCCCAACCTCTGGAGGATCTGTCGCACGATTCCGATAATCAAAACCACCAGTTAAATCCGCCTCTCTCACGGCACGATGGAGTCGACTAATGGGACCCAGAAAATTGTTTTGGAGAATCTGCCAAGCAATTAAAAATACCGCCACCAGAATGATCCCAGCGATATAGGGAAGCCACGCATTGGTGCGTAGCATAGCTTTAATCTCGTTTCGCCCAGCAGCAGAGTAGCCGTCAAGATTTCTTAGTAGCTCATCATAGGCCCGAGAGTAATCACTGAAGCTAGAAGCCTCATGGGCTTCTTTGAGCAGCTGGAGAGCAACCATACAGCAGTCGTCGAGGCTAAAGTTACCCTGAGACTTGGTGATGTTCAGAGGCCTAGGTGCAACTCGGTCTTCAAAAACCACAGCAGGCCTAAGATTTCGCTCTAACTGCTGCGCCTCGACTTGGATCTGCAATACGGCTTGCTGAAGGTCCCGCAGGGCAAAAGCTCGGTACACAACGAGGGCCTCGAGAACGAAGCAGAGTATGACGAGCAAGGTCATTGATCTGACGGCGGTAGCTCTCATACGTATCTGCATTCCACTCCAACCGTTTCACGACGCCTACGAGACCGCCATTGTACACAGAAAAATCAAACAAACCCTTTTCGATTCGCAATTTGCGTTCTATGCTTGGAAGCAAATAAACACTAAAGGCGATCAAATGCTACACACTGGAATTTTAATCGTCGATGACGAAAGTGTAATTGCTGAGGAGCTGTGCGAGTTCCTTGTGTCTTTCGACTACGCGTGCCAAACCGCGCTTAGTGCAGACGAGGCTATGACCATCATCGATGGAGACTCCAAAATTTCGTTAATACTCACCGACATGCGCATGCCCGGTCGCGATGGCGCTGAACTCATACAAGCCCTGCAGCAAATACCTAACCGTCAGTTTGAATACCTCATGATCTCTGGTCATCTCGACGCAGATGAGGAGCTGAAGAGCATCAATGGCGATGGCGTAACGCTCATGCGTAAGCCAATTGACATCGATGCACTACTCCGCTTTCTTGACGAGCGGGAGTTTGTCAAAGCAGCGACATAAATTTAGCGTGGCGGGTGGAGACATCACCACCTACCAGTCGTAAGGAGGCGTCATTGAATTCCAAGCGACAACAGCCAACAGCCCAGCCCCAAAAAAGGTTAGGCGCAGCGCTCAACCTCAGCACCTAGACTTCAGATATGTTTCCAACCCAGAGTGGACCAGTCTCGAGAGCATTTTCAATAAGAATGGCATCAGACTTTGCCTCTCTCTCATCTACGTAGCCCACAACCCGTATGCGGTGCAACGTAACGCCATTTTTCTCAAACGGAATAATAACCGCAGGATAGCCCTCATCAGACAGTGATGCTTTCCAACGTTCAGCCCAGTCTATGTCCGCGTACGTCGCAATATTAATAAACCAATTAGCGCCATCTGCTCCGACGCCCTCGTATGCAGATTGACGGCTGATGTAAGCGTCGGGCTCTGGCGCAATAACCAGAGTCTTCATTGGCGCTGCAGTCACTGGCGATTTAGGCGCAGCCACTACTGCCACCGCCGGCTTGGGGTCGGCCACCATATTTGCCATTGAGTCTGCGGTGGTAAAGACCATGGGCTCAGCTTCCAAAGACAGGTCCTGAACAATGGTCATTTCAGGAACAACTCCCGAGTCACATACGGCGATTTGTTCGTCGTCTCTTCGTACTAAATCAAGATCCAAAGCCTCAATCTTGTCTGAATTAAAACCTTGCGCGTCAAGGGCATCTGTCAACATTCCAATTTCAGCCAGCACTCTGGCCTGCGCCTGAAGTAAATTTATTTTCGCCGACGCCAATGCCCGCTGCGTGTCAAAATATTCATTTTGTGAATCTAGCAGGTCTAACAGTGAGCGTTGATTGAGATCGAATTGGTCGTTATAGGCTCGACGCGTTTTGTCCTGGGCCTCAGATTGAATTGTAAGGTAACGAACCTGCTCCTTTAACGCCCTCACATTATTAAAGGCAATAGTCACCTCACGTCGCACACTAAGGCACGCCTGCTTGCGATCCTCCACTGCAGAGTAGTAACGGTTTGAAAATTCTCTACGGCGAGCACTATCGCTGCCGCCGCGGAAGAGATTGTAGGTAAACACCAACTCAACGGCTTGCAGATCATAATCGCCGCGAAAGCCATCAATATTAGATTCTTGCTCGTTGCGATAGCGCAAATCAAGGCGTGGATACATTGGGCCTCGCGTCGCATTTAGCGCCTCACGAGCAGCCCGCACCTCCTCAATTGTGCGATTTATTTCAGGAGAGCTATTGTACGCGGCTTTCAATGCGTCATTGCGAAGGCCCGGCATTACGCCATTGGGCAGCACAGGCATTGGCAAGTTATCTCCCGGCAAAGCACCAACAATCCGCTGAAACTCGCTAATGGTATCGTAAAGATTAGTGCGCTCAGTCAACAAGTTTGACTCAGCAAGAGCCAGCCGTGATTTTGCCTGATCGAGGTTTACTCCCTCATCTCGCCCAGCGGCAGCGCGTTCTTGTATCTTGCTGTAAACGGCCTTATGAACGTCAAAGTTCTCGCCAGCGAATTTAACCAAATCTTGATACAGGACAGTATTGGAGTACGCGACGCTGGCGTCAAAAGCAATAGACTGAGCCGCTCCGTGCACATCGTAATACCTCGCTAACTTTTCATAACCCAGCGAGCGAGCGCGGTCTCTGGTTTGAAACCCGTCAAAAAGCAATTGAGTTACGCTGAAACGAACCGAATCTCGCTCGTAGTCACCAAAGTCGTTCAGCGGAGTTTCACGCTCTTCCCAAGCATAATCAGCGTCCAGATCAACGCTGGGGTAAAAGCCACCTTCTGCTGAGCGCTGTCCCTCGCGGGCGGCTTCGAAGTCATAGTAAGCAGAAACCACGGCAGGGTTGGTAACCAAGGCAGCGGAAACTGCAGCGCCAAAGTTGTTGATTTTTTCCTGCGCCTGAACCGATCCAATAGAAAACAGGGCCATCAAAACTAAGGGTACACAAATTTGTCGATGGCAAACTTTCTGATTTTCGTTGATCATAACTGCTTCCTAATGCCGGCTCATCGTTACAAAGGCTGTTTTAAACGCTAAAAGCACAAAACTGCCCAAAGAATTTTCACTTACGGAGTAGAGATATTGGTGATCATCATCACAGCTCAAATCAACCTTTCATACAATTCACTTTCGAGTACTCGGCTAGGTAGCTGATTAACCTGATAAAGTGTGGACTTCTGTCGGGAAATTACAAGTGCCTTTAGTACCCGTGATTTTGGTATTAGTGCTCATTCACGCGCTTTTTTTATCGCCAGGCAGCCTTTGGAGCATGCAAATACCTAATCTCGAGGCCCAAGCGAGCACGCGATTTGGGACACAAGCCGTACAAAGGGTGCTGCGCTGGGAGTCGATGATTGGCACTTACGCCAATGCCGATGTGCAGAAAAAATTGATCGCAGTTAACGATTTTTTTAATCAGAACATCGCGTACCAATGGGAAACTGAGGACTACTGGTCCACACCTCTTGAAACAATGGGTCGCGGTATCGGCGACTGTGAAGACTACGCCATTGCAAAATACGCCACCTTAACGCTGATGGGCGTGCCGCCGTCCTCACTTAGACTTGTTTATGTCAAAGCCAAGCGAGGCGGCTTAAATCAAGCCCACATGGTGTTGGCATGGTACAAAACACCAAACGCAGAACCGTTAATTATCGACAATTTAGATTACGTCATTAGACCTGCTACTGAGCGAGGCGACCTACAGCCTGTTTTCAGTTTTAATGGAGAACAGCTGTGGGTGGGCACAGGACCTCGCCCCACCAATCAGCAGCCCACGGCCCGACTCTCACGTTGGGGACAAGTCGTAGAAAAAATTCGCCTGGAAGGTTTCACCACGGGATTTTAGGAGCGAACCACCATGTCGTTATATAAGAAATTAGCGCTAGCCTTTATTGGCCCAATGATCATAGGGATTTTTGTCATTTCCTTCGTAATTATGGGAGAGCGTTCGAGCCAATACCTTGAAGAGCAACTGGCCATCGAAAACCTTAACGACGCCAATCGTACCGCTTTACACCTTAACAGCCTTAATCTTGACGACATTGAATTAGAGACTTACCTGTCTGCCAAAGCTAATCAGGGCATTTACCTTAGGGTAAGACTCCTGAGCCCAGACCCCGAAGCCCCTGCTATATTCGATTGGAGCAACCCAGGGACAAGCAGTGGTTACCCGCCCGCCCTCAAAACTTGGTTTTCCATAAAGTCGTCCCCCGGACAAGCAATGCTTCAGCCGGGCTGGACCCAGCAAGGCCTGCTGGAAATACAACGACACGACGATGTCGCTTACGATGAGCTTTGGAAAACCGCTCAGAATATGTTTTGGGCTCTCTTGGCGTCTGTTGCGCTTGCAGGCCTTATCGGCTCAGTGTTGCTACAAAGAATTTTGGCGCCACTGAAGGGCGTGGTCATCCAAGCCAAGGCTATTGGCGAACGCCGATTCATTACCACCCCTGAACCCTCTACGAATGAATTTGCAGAGGTCACAAGGGCGATGAATGAACTAGCCCGGCGGGTTGGAGAAATGTTAGCAAAAGAAGCCCAGCGTCTCTCTCGTCAGCGCGAAGCAACAGACATCGACCCCGGCACAGGGCTTTTATTACGCGGCCCGTTTATGGCGCGCCTTGGAGCGAAACTAGAATCAGAGGACGCCGATGCCAGTGGCAGTATTGCGCTTGTTCGACTAAGTAACTTGGCGCGACTCAATCAAAATTTTGGCCGCCAGACCATGGATGCCGTACTGACCGAAATAGGAAACTCTATGAAACGCCTCAATCTGGATCAATCAGATTGGGTCGCCGGCCGACTAAACGGCTCTGACTTTTGTTTACTTGCCCCCCTTGCCAGCGAACCGAAACTTACTGCCGAAATGTTGCAGCGAGTCATTTGGGAGGTTCTCGCAAACTTTGAAATGTCTGAGCAGACTCGGTTACCCAGCGCATGTGCAAGCTACACCTCTGGCCACACCATCGGTCAGTTAATGTCCGCTCTGGATGGCGCTCTGGTTGTATCTGACGAACAGGAAGAATCGGAAATTATCGTGGCAAATTTCGCCAGCGGGAATGCCACTCCCATTCGTGAGCAAGCGAGCCTATGGCGCTCTCAACTACTAACAGCCATCGAGACAAAACAGCTACTCATCGCCACATTCCCTGTTGTTACACCAGAAGGGGAACTCATTCACCACGAGGGAATGTTGCGGATCAACATTGACGGGCAAATCCGCAACGCCGGCGAGTTTATGCCTTGGGTGCATCGCCTCGACTTGAGTTTTGAAATTGACCAAGTCGCTACCAGTTTAGCCGTGGACAACATCATCAAAACAGCCGCGAATACTTGCGCCAATTTGACATCAGCCGCACTGCTCAACGACCGCTTTAGCACATGGCTAGAAGTATTTTTACACAGCCATGCAGACGAAGCACATAAACTGAATCTTGAAATTGGCGAAGCGGCTGCCTTCGCGCAGCCAGAGAATTTTAAATTATTGGTAAAAGTTGCCCATTCGGCTGGAGTGAAAGTTGGTATTGAACATATGGGATATCGCATAAGTGATATCGGCAAACTCGGGGACTTGGGCATGGACTACATCAAAATGGACAGCCTGTTTAGTCGCGACATCAGCAGCAACCCTGGTAATGCCGCGTTGCTGCGTACTTATATTAGTATCGCTCAATCTTTGGGCTTACCCTGTATTGCAGAAGGCATTGGCAACGCTGATGAACTCAATAGCGTTTTTGATTTGGGAGTATCCGGTGCCTGCGGGCAGGGTGTTAAATTCTGAAAAAATAGCTAAAGGCCTCTCATCTGCGACGCATCGGCACCACAGAGGTTTTAATCGTCAAACATAACAACGGTACCAACCACGGCAATACACTGAGGAATCAGCCGGTCCCACGCAGTCATGACCGGAGATCTCATAGACACGGGTAGCAACCGAAGGTTTTTTAAGGACACTGCAAAGTAATGCCTCATCTCTTACCCACTAATGCATTGGCTATCGCTCAGGCAGGTGCTATGAAACTGGCGGAACTGAATTTTCAGTCAGGGCGATTCAGGTATCGCTATGATGCCAAGAGCAACGCTGACCTATCGGGATACAACGTCCTAAGACATGCCGGCACCGTTTGGTCAATGCTAGACGTATTTTCTGTCAATCAGGACGAACAACTTCTCGCGGCTGCGAACAGAGCTATCACCCATTTATTTAACGAGCATTTGCGTTTTTATCGTGGGTACCACAATTTTTGTATTTTAGAAAAAAATAGCATCAAACTTGGGGGTAACGCTTTAGCAGCGCTCGCGCTGGCAAAGCTCCACGAGACCAACAAAAGTGATGTCCTGCTAGATATCTCACACCAGCTATGTCGCTTTATTCTAGAAGAGCGCAGTAACCACGGAGACTTCGTTCACAAGCGGTATTTTAAGTCAGGTAAAATTTCGAGCTTCAGGTCTGAATATTATGTGGGCGAAGCCCTTCTAGCACTGCTGGCATGCTACCGAATAACCGGCGATTCGCAGTTACTCACTTCAGTCCAAGAAGTCGAGGCCGAGCTGGCACAGCAGGGCTACGGCATAAGAGAACAATCTCACTGGATGCTTTATGCACTGGAGCAGCTACAACGCCTAGACATGTCACCGCATATCTACCCACACGCTGAAAAAATCGCCACCGAAATCATTAATAACCCGACCTACCTCGAATCGGGGAGAAGTACTCCAATTGCTTGTCGTACAGAGGGTTTACTCGCCTTTGTCCGTATGACCCCACCTAAATCTAGCGACAGTTCAAATCGAGTCGCCGCTCTAAAATGCATAGAGGAAAACCTAGCGAGGCAGCTAATATTCCAAACTGCGGACGGTGCCTTTACACGGGGTGGGGGGGATCGCCGAGATCAGGAAGTCCGAATCGACTACATACAACATAATATTTCTGCTTTTTTACACTTTTCCCAACTCGAACAAAGCCCAAGCAGACCCAAGCTGTAAATTACGTACAAAAGGTAAACGTTCGCCAACAAACAACGTTTTTGCGACCTCGCCGCAAGTGCCACCTTTTTCAGGCTTTACCATCGCTCTAGGCGCTCCCAGCCAGTAGCCACTCAAATACGGTGCTGGATTTCGAGCTGAACCAATAATTTATGCAAAAAAAAAGCCACCCGGAGGTGGCTTTGTGCAGGACTTCAGTTTCAGAACTCGTATCCAATAGTGACACCCACCTGACGACCAGGAACTAACTCCTGCCACGCAAAAGCGCCCGCATCATACGCCCGAGCGACTCGTCCGTCGCCGTCAAGAACATCGGTACCGTAAACCATCAACTTAAGCGCACCTTGTGGTAGGTCGCGAAGATAGGTCGCGCTCAAGTCAAGCTGGTCGTGCGAATCAATGTTGATATCAGGGCCGGTATCGTAGTTGTAGAAGGCGAACTCTGCCGCACCCCAAAGGTCGCTACGGTAGCTCCAAGTTCCAGATAGAACCAGTGTGCCGCCGAATACTGATGACGTGTGGTCGGCCATTAAGCTTAACGTATGCTCCGGCGCATAAATCACTTGAGCTTGGCTGGAAATATCAATGCCACCAAAGTCGTATTTATCGAACTCAGCATCGAGATACCCATAAGTTGCCCTAATGTTCAGACCATCTGTGGGCACCCAAACCCCCTCGAATTCAATCCCTTGGTTGGTCGTTTCTGCCGCGTTACGAATGAAAGTACAAGTTGCCGTTGCCGCCTGATCGCACTGAG
>JAQWYY010000148.1 GCA_029253705.1 Luminiphilus sp.
CACCCATGATCGGTGCCATCACCGTTGTCCGCCAGCGTACGCCCAAAATCTGAAGCCGTCGCCAACGTCACACGGTCAAAGATACCCATATTTTTCATTGATTCGCTAAAGGCACTCACCCCCGCATCGAGCCGGCTGTGTAAGTTGGGTAAGCTTGTGGGCTGAGCGCTGTGGGTATCGTAACCATAAGCACCCACTAAGAAGATTTGGCGGTTTACGCCAAACTCCTGCCGGCTTGCAATAATTTTTGCAACGCGCTCAAGTTGCGTGCCAACCGGATCTGTTTGAAATGCCACCCCCAAATCGGGTGCCCCGCCAAGAATCGACGAATATTCTATATTTGCGTCAAACGCACTTACGGTCGTACCCGCAAAATCTCGGGTCAGAATATGAGCCGCTGATTCGCCTTGAGCCTTTAACATTTGATACACCGCTGCCAAATTCCCGTCGGCTTGACTGTTGACTATGTCATTGAGATCGAGGCTTAACCCACCCGCCGAGGCCACATAGGGCGCCGTCTCATAACCCGTAACAAACAGGCGATCTCGCGCCGTTGTCAGTGCAGAAAAATCTGACAGCGTACTGATGCCCTGGCCAATGAGAAGATCTGAAAATAAACCGCCCCAGCCCACCGAGGCGCCCTCCGGGGAACTCGACTGCCATAATGACTGCTGATCGTTATGTGAAAATAAGCGCGGCGGCAGTGCAACCCCTCCCGCAGAAAAGCTGTCCCGATTCGTCGGCTCAACAAGAGGTCCAACATTACCCACTAAGGCCGCTGTTCCCTCGTCAAACAATGCCTTGATACCCGATAATTCCGGTGGCAAGGCAAACCTCGCACTCGCCCCAGATGAGCCCAGCTGCAATAGACTGCTGCGCGCTCGGTCGTCACCATAAGCGCTCATTAGTTCACTGCGAATGTTGGCGTACTCGTTGTATTCACCAACGCCATAGGGAATCACTACATCGTGACAATCCACTCCTCCAAATTGGAAAAGTAAAACTAAAGCTCGATATTCATCATTTTCCTGGGCTCGCAACGGCTGCGTGAAGGAGGCCAAGGCCAAAGAGCCCAGACAACCTAAACTACTCGACAGAAAATGGCGTCTATTTAAGAAGTGCGTCATTAGATTGCCCTCAGTATGCGACCAAGTAGTCGGCTGACGTCATGACTAACGCCACGGCTAGCCCCACTCTGGTCGCGCGCCAATCGTCTTCACCAGCCTCGACCGGCACACCTGCCACCACATCACTAAAACCCTCGACAGCTGCCTGAGACAGAGCACCACCCGCCAGCAACAAATTCAGGTGGGCAAAAAGTTCTGGCAAATCATCAGCCAGAGTTTTCTCATAGCTGTAATTGGGAAGAAAACTGGTGCGCGCCAGCTCTGGATCGAAATTGACCCCTGTCAGCCCCCCTATTTCGCGGTAGGTCGACAGGTCTGCGTATTGCGTGTTGGCCATTGCGAAAAACGTGATGAAATTCATGTAAGCCGGAATCG
>JAQWYY010000153.1 GCA_029253705.1 Luminiphilus sp.
TGCATCAAAGCGCGGGCAGACGTCAGCGCGAGCAAATATTTTACGCTCCGACTACCGCACCCAAACTGAAAACGGCGAATATGAGGATGACTACTCCCAAACATCGGGATTGTTTCGATTGGAAAACGAACGCTGGTCAAACTTTAGAGATGATTGGTACCGAAGCTTTTCTGGTCAATACGATTACAACGACCAACTGAATAACTTTGGTCGCGTCTCGCTAGGCTCCGGTTTAGGACGCTATTTCATCGACAGCGCTGGAATGCGGTTTAGTGCCTTGGTTGGCCTTCAGGGCATTTCAGAGCGCAGTAAAATCGAAACAGACCCTGAAACTGGTCAAGTCTTGCAACCCTCGAGCTGTCCTTACGATCTGGCCGACGATAACTGCTCTAGTACGCTGGTTAAAGACACGGCTTATTCGGCTGAAGGGTTCCTGACAGGCTCCTTCGTGATGTACAGCCTGACAAATGCGGATCTCGATATAAATATAACGGGCAGTGTCTACCCCTCTTTAACCGAAGACGACCGCTTGCGAGCCCACCTAGAAGCTGCGATAAAGTGGGAAGCGGTTAGTGATCTAAACATCAAACTGAGCCTGAATTCCGATTACGATTCAGGGAAGGAGAACGAAGGCGAGTCAGGTTCAATTCCCCTCAAAACCTTTGACTACAGCATATTACTGGGGCTGGAATGGGCGCCCTAAGTGGACGCCGCCGTGCCATCACCCGTCTCATGATGAAAATGATGCAAGTCGCGCTGTGGAAAAGGAATGGTAATACCCGCTCGATCAAATGCGAGCTTCACTTCACGGTGCAATGTCCAGTAAGTCGGCCAGTAGTCTGCCGTCTTCACCCATGGCCGCACGACAAAATCAATTGAGCTCTCCCCATGCCGGTGCACTCTAACCACAGTCTCTGGCTCTGGAAGTATCTCCGGAATTTGCGCCAACACCTCGGCTAACACCTGCTCCGCCTGCTCGATACTATCGCTGTAGCTGATACAAAACTCAGTATCGACACGACGCATGTTTTGACTCGTGTAGTTTCGAATTACATCGCCCCATATTTTGCTGTTGGGCACGATAAGGCTTTTGTTGTCAGTAGTCGTAATGGTTGTCGATACTAAATTCATCCGACGCACGGTTCCTTCAACGCCTGCTACGGCAATAAAATCTCCCACATCAAAGGGTCGGTAAGCTAGGATCATACCCCCTGCGGCGAAATTACTAAGCGTCTCCTGCAGAGCAAAACCCAAGATAAATCCCGCGACGCCCAAGCCCGCCAGCATGGGCGCCAAAGAAATACCCATCTGTGATAATGCAATAAGAAAACCGGCCGCCATCACACCGCCGCCAATCATTGAGACAGACACATCTCTTAAAAGCTGCGACATGCCACCGGGTCGCTTATCGAGAGTACGCTGCGCAAATCGCCGCGCAGCTCGGCTGATGAATCGGGCCAAAAACACGATACCAAGGAACACCAAAATGCGGAGCACCATATCGGGCCCCTCAGTGGTAAACCATCGACTGATCTTGGAATAGATATCGTCGATAACGACATTGAAAACTTCGAGATCTACCATTTCGAAGGAAATAGCAGTTTGCTCCTCGATAATGGCACGCTTTATTCGAGTGGTATCGAGATCTACACGCTGCATCTGTGTGGCGATACGCCCCAACCACGACACGTCCAAAGCAAGGAGCTGCTCTGCGCGCAACAATGCTTCCTGTACCGATGGATCAGAGGACGGTGATTTCAGGCGGGACTGCAGGGCTTGCCGTTGCGCTTTCAGCAGTTGGAGAGACCCTAGCCGCTCGTCGGCGTAATACAACAAGCTTCGGTTAGCAAGTTGCTCCAAGGTACCTGCTGGGAAATTCAATGCTGCACGAACATCCACCACGTTAATCATATACTCTAAATAGCGGATTCGCTGCTCATCCATGCTGTCTATTTGAGCACGCAACAACGCTCGATCTAAACCACTCAGCGCGTCTAACCCCTCATGCTTCACGGCAATACGAGACTCAAGGAGCTCAAATCTTCGGGTAAAACCTTCATCAAGCTGCTGATTGCGAAGCGCCAACCGCGCCGCCAATTCGCCACGCTCAGGGGCATCATCACTGAGCTTCAGTATCCGCTCAGCAATTCTGGTGAACTGCTTCAGCACATGAAGAGATTCCTCGTCGAGGTAAAAGCGCAGTGCATCCTCCGGACTACCATTAATATCACCGGCCTCTTCCTCGGTCTGCCGAATGGCATAAAAAAGCGCCTCAAGGGAATCGAGCTCATCCGCTACCGTTAGGGTAGGTTGCGTTTCCAGATCTCCAGTTTCTTGGCTCCATACCGGGCCCGAAGCCACCAAGACAAGCAGAGACACAACCCAGCCAACACTTTTAATTCGTGGAAAGCACCTTGTGATCAAGAGTCACCCCCCCGGCTTAGGCGTCTTTGAGCCACGTTATCAGCTAGGCGAGTCAAGATGTCTTCAGTAGAAGCCCAATCGATGCAAGGGTCAGTAATGCTTTGTCCGTAGGTCAATGTCTCGCTCTCCACAACGTTCTGGCGACCAGCCTCCAAAAAGCTCTCAATCATTACGCCAATAATGGCATCGTTCCCACCCGCCACCTGCTGACCGATATTGGCCAGAACTTCAAGCTGTCGCTCCGGTTGCTTTCGGCTATTGGCGTGGCTCGCGTCAATCATCAAACGATCGGGCAAACCGGCTTGACTCAACAACGCTCGTGCATCGTCAACCGCAAACATGTCATAGTTTGGCTTGTGTCCGCCTCGCAGAATGGCATGGCAATCTTCATTACCCAAGGTTTCGAAAATCGCCGACTGCCCCTCTTTTGTGACCGAGAGAAAATGATGTGGCTGGCGCGCGGCGCCAATTGCATCAACTGCCATTTGCACATTGCCATCGGTACCATTTTTAAAGCCAACAGGACATGACAGCCCTGAAGCGAGCTCCCGATGTGTCTGACTTTCGGTTGTTCTCGCACCTATCGCACCCCAACTCACCAAATCGGCTAAGTATTGGGGGGATATTAGATCAAGGTACTCAGTGCCTGTGGGCAAACCCAGTCGATTCAGGTCTACCAGCAGTTGCCTAGCCAAACGCAAGCCTTTGTTAATTTGAAAGGAATCGTCTAAGTCGGGGTCGTTAATCAAACCCTTCCAACCCACCGTTGTTCTGGGTTTTTCAAAATAGACACGCATAACCACCAGCAAACGATCATTTAATCGGTGGGCAACGGGTTGGAGGCGTCTAGCATATTCGATCGCTGCATCCACGTCGTGAATGCTGCAAGGACCGACAACCACCACAAGGCGGTCATCTTCACCTGCTAATACATTGTGTATCGCTCTTCTTGCCTGAGTAACGTGGGCAGCAACCGTTTCGTCGAGGGG
>JAQWYY010000169.1 GCA_029253705.1 Luminiphilus sp.
GAAGAATCTTTTCAGGAAACGGTTCAACAGCTGATCCGAGACTACCGCGAGGCCATTGATGCCGAGTTTGCCTTCGTTGTCGACGGTGGGGGCGGTGTTCTCAATGACGCAGGCGAAGCAATTCAATACAAGGTGGGCTTCGCCGAAAAAACCTACGCCACTTTTGCGGTCACCGCGCGCAACCCCGGTGGTCATTCCTCCATGCCCCGGTCTGACAATGCCATTTTTGATTTGTCCGACGCACTCAAGCGATTGCAGGATTTTCGCTTCCCCGTGGAGACCAACGAAATCACCGCAACCTACTTTGAACGCACCGCACCCCTACTAGGCGGGGAGGTCGGAGACGCCATGGCAAGGCTGGTGGCAGATCCGTCAGACGCAAAGGCCATCGAGATACTGCGACAAAAGCCGGAATATGTTGGCACTTTGGGCACGACCTGCATTCCTACCATGCTTGCCGGAGGCCACGCGGAAAATGCCTTGCCACAGTCGGCAACCGCTACTGTTAACTGCCGAATTTTCCCGGGCAACGCTGTAGCTGATGTCATGGGAACCTTGCAGCTCGCCGTGGAAAATCCCGAGCTCGAATGGTCTATTGTCGGCATGCCGGTCTCCAGCGATGCCTCGCCCTTTAACAACGAAGTCATGGCGGCGGTCAAAACCAGCCTTGAACCGCTTTATCCCGGCATTCCGGTTATTCCTCAAATGGGCTCTGGCACCACCGACGGCGCTTTTTTCCGCGCCGCAGGTATTCCTAGTTATAGTTTGACCGGTATTTTCATCAACCCTAAAGACTCCTTTGCTCACGGATTGAACGAACGCATTCCCAAAGTGAGCATTCCCCAATCGCTAATCTTTTGGCGATCAATGATTGAGGAACTGGCGGGGCCTAGTGCTGTCGCGACACATTAAGTATTGCGTCCGTGAGTCCAACAACAAAGAGTGGCAGTAGGGCCGCTGAACATTCCCGTGAGCCCGCGCAGAAAACTTCCGCAGATAATGGTAAAAACACCTAAAAACAGAGGGTCAATCGGTGATCTGAGCGGTACTTTTTAACACCGCGACCCACCGCTTTCGGTCGCGCACAAGAGACCTTTGAAATCTGCCAAAACTTACCAAAAATCGTGCTTGTCACCAGCACAAATCTGACGAGAATGCGCGTCTCCTTTTTACACTTTGAAATTACGATCATGGGTAGCCTCCGCTCTGTTTCCTCCCTCCTGTTAACGACAGCATTTTTGCTTGCCGGACATGGACTGCATATGACTTTTTTGCCACTGAGAGCGGTGGAGTTAGGCATGTCGACGTTACTCGTGGGCTTAAGCGGCTCCGCGTACTTTGCAGGCTTTCTCACAGGCGCCCTCATGACGCCCCGGATTATTGCCAACGTCGGTCACATTCGAAGCTTCACTGCGCTCATGGCCACATTTGTCTGCAGCTTTTTGGTGTTGAGCCTATGCGACGGTGGAGTTCTATGGATTGCAGTGCGGTTTGTCTTGGGCACCGCCATGTGTGGCGCCTACACCGTGATCGAAAGCTGGCTAACGGAGCAAACCGATCCCAAGGCACACGGTCGAGTACTATCGATTTATACGGTAATCGTATTGGCCTCAATGGCGCTGGGACAGTATTTATTGAATCTCACCGACAGCAATCCACTGCATCCTTTCATTTTGGTATCGCTCATGGTGGGCTTAGCCATAATTCCGGTAAGCCTCACCCGCTCCCCCGCCCCAGCACCAGTGCCAGCCACCCGCTTTAGCTTTAGTAAACTTTATCGCCGTTCGCACACGGCCTTTGCGGGTGCTTTGGGTTCCGGACTAATCATGGGTAGCTTTTGGTCGCTAGGGGCCGTTTATGTACTTGGGCTAACTAACGATCCAAGCTTTGTGCCTTGGTTTATTGCCGCCAATATTATTGGCGGGGCACTGGCCCAGTACCCCATTGGCGTCGCCTCGGATCGTATCGACCGTCGCTATGTGTTGACGTTTTTGTGTGTCGCCTGTTGCGGCACCGCACTGGCACTGTCTCAGGCAACCGAGCAAAGTACCTTGCTCTGGTGTTCTGCCGCCTTTGGCGCGGCGGGCAATTCCTTGTATGCCGTGTCCTTGGCTAAAGCAGCCGATAACTCAAAGCCCGACGAGTTCGTCATGCTGGGAAGCTCGGCTCTACTTCTCAATGCTCTGGGAGCTTCAGGGGGCGCTTTGGTTTTTGGTTTCGCCATTCGCTGGCTAGGCAACGAATCGTTGTTTATTGCAGTAGCAATGGCCAGCCTGCTGTTTGGCGTCTTTACTTCGCTGCAGCCCCGTGGAAAAACCGCAGTGGCCACCGACGAGCAAGGCGAGTTTGTGGGCACTACATCGGCCATGGCACCCATTGCGTTGCAGCAAGACCCTCGATCAAACGAGTCTACGGCGGATTCGCCAGTAGACGATTATGTATCTGAAAATACCGAGCAGAACTCAACGTCGGGGTGTGACATGACTCTGGATTCCTCAGAAAAAATGACGGCCTGGTGATCTCCGGGCTGCCACGGCGGCCACGCCATTAAATCACTGCCGCCGGGATCGCCTTGAGAAATAAAATCCTGCCAGTAATCCAACATCAGGCGGGTGAGTGTGCGATCAACCGGCTCGGTAGGCAGCCAGCTGTCGTGTCGATCAAAAACGTACGGTAACTCTGCACCATGGTAGGCGCCAATGCTGTCAAAGTCCGGGCGCACTCGATCAAAACGGTAAACAAATGCACGGCCACCTGCTGCACTTACGGCATCGGCCAAAGTAAGTGATGGGCAGAGAAAGGTCAGGGCAGTTCCCAATCGATCGAACAATGCCCGCTCATTGAGACCAGCGCCCGCCGCCCCCAGCACTTCGGGCCAGCGCTGGGCCGGGATACGACCCTCCAAATAAGACGCAACCGAAGCTTCGGGTTTGATATACAACAAAGATTCATTGGCATTGGTTCCAATGATGATATTCAAAGGCGGCAAGTCGCCCTCCGTCACCCGTTGCTGCAACGTTCGAGGAAAACTCTCCGCATCTTGAATAGCACCAAAGCGCATGCCAGCATAAATATCTCCGGTGACGTCGATGATCTTTTGTACTGGAACCCCCCGTAAACCTTCAAGGGAGCCGTTAGGGCCCAGCAACGTTTTCTGGAGCTGCAAGGCTCGAGCCGTTGCCTCACCCGGTGTTGGCCCCCCAACCACAGGCCAGCCGCCACTTTGGTGAATAACGCCGCTGATTTTAGTACCGCTCAAAGGCGACAGAGCGAGATGCAGTGCATTCGCAGCGCCCGCTGATTCACCTGAAACCGTAATCCGCTCAGGATCGCCGCCAAACTCAGCAATGTGGGTATGTACCCAATCTAAAGCTACAGATAGATCATGCAGCGCCAGGTTGCTCGTCGCCATCTCAGGGTGATTCATCCAGCCAAATACGCCTAATCGATAGGCCACCGTCACCACAATCACACCTTTTCTCGCTAGCGGACCGCCGTGATAGTTGGGCTCATAACTCCAGCCGCCAACATTTGAGCCGCCGTGGATAAAAATTAAAACCGGGCGTAGGGGTTGCTGATCGGGCTTTTGATCGACCTGCTGCCGATGCGCTGAGTCTGAAAGCGCAAGAGCTGCATCATCGAGATC
>JAQWYY010000196.1 GCA_029253705.1 Luminiphilus sp.
ACCTAGCGCTCTGCCCACCACACCGACAGCCCGCTGCCAATCTGGTAGCTGCTTTTCAACGCCCGAAAGGGTTTTTCGATAAAACTCAAACCGGCGCTGGTCCATTGCTTTTGTTAGCAAGGATGCTTCGGCATTAATAAGCTGCCAACGCAAATAACGCTGCCAGTCTTCCACTGAAGTCTCGTCAATGATGGCACCCAGAGCGTTGAAATAGTCTGAGGAAATCGACACTAAATAGCCAGGATCCTCCAGGCCGAAACTAGCCAAGTAACCCGACCATTCAACGCCGGTAACCAGATCAGACAGCTGTGACTCTTCGATGCGACGATAATTGTCTGCAAACCGCCGCATACGCTCCTTCAGCATATGTTGCTTGGCGATTGCGACTTCCAGATCATAAATTTTCGTGACGGCCGCTGAATCAATCGCTATGCCGGCGATTTGATGTAGATCGAGCATATATGCCCGATACTGCTCGCGAATCAATTCTGATTTGGGGTCATCTTTAAAGTAATACTCGCGATCGGGTAGCCCTAGCCCACCTTGGCTCAAATAAAACGCATAAATACTCGGATCCTTAGCGTCGGCATATTGCCAAATTTCAACCGGGGAATTGAACCCATAACGCGCCGCCACCCCAAAATAGGCAAAGACATCGTCATGATTTTGCAACGCGTCAATCTGATTGAAAAATGGCGCTAGTGGCGTTAGTCCACGAGCATCGCGTGTATCCCAATCTAAAAATGAGGTGTATAGATCTCCAACTCGCTGCTGATCACTGCCCGAAGCAAAGCCGCCTGCGGCAGACTCCTCGATAATATCGCGGACTTGCGCATCAGAATTGTCACGTAAAACGTCCATAGCGCCATAACGCGATTTATCTGCAGGTATCTCAACATCCGCCAACGCTTTACCATTAGCATAAGCAAAAAAATCGTCTCCGGGTGATACCGACAGATCTAGCTCTGATGCGTCAAAACCTGAAATGTGTGGTTCTGATACCAAGGGACTACCCTTGTCGTCCTGACAAGCGGTTAAACCAACTATCAAGCCTAGAACAGCCATTCTTCGAAACATGATGCGTTCCTGCGAGAATTTAAAATGGACCGAGAGGCTACCTTGTGTCCCGAGCAGTCGCCATATCTTTCTTACTGCAGAATTTTGGGATATTCGAAAAGCGCTCTATTTTTTCAAACTCTGTTGCCAACCACACCAAAGCGCCCATGGTTGAAAATCCCGTTAACTAATGCCGCGCTGGGCTAACAAGCAGCGAGTCACCACCGCCTGTTTTAACGTTTGTTCAGGTTTACTCTGAAAACCCCAGGTCAACCTTTGTTGTGAAGGGCGTCTGAACGTGATTGAAGCTGATCGTGACTATCGAGATTGGACAGGTGAGCCAGTCGGTCGGCTGCAATACCGTTCTCGGCATCATGAAGATGCGACTGAGGCGCAGATTTTACATTGCCATGGGCGGCCGCAGGTGCGGGACGAAACTGCAGCAGCACAAAAAGCAGCGCTCCGTACACGATAAAGATTTTTGCCGTAAGCGCATAAATCACGGTACTTGGATGCTCTCGGGCAAGGAACGCCTCAACATCGCCATAAAGCAGCGAAGTGACGCCTGCAAATAGCAGTACCGCTAAGACACGGAAAAGCCTTGATTTGTGCTTGCCCAAAAAAAATAACATCGAGGAATACTTTACAAAACGGAACAGGGACATGCTCAGATTCCTATATTGATACCCAATAACAGAGCGGCAACACCAAAACCTTTCCAGCCTATACCTGACCAGATTTCCTTTTCCTTTTCTGCAACCAAATACTCGAGCTCTTGCTCGCTGTAGCTCGACTCATCACGCCCTGCGTGAATCATATCTTGCCTCACCTTCGCGATAGCGCGATCGCGTAAGCGTTGACGAACGACACGGGGCATACGCAGCTTTGATTTTTCCTCGGTCTTCATCACTACATTCCTTATTACTGCCCAAGTGGGCTGCATCAGACCAGACACGTTTACGTTAAATACCTTACCACTAATTAGTAATGCCGCCTCCAGTTGCCATTTACAGGCGCGTCTTAGCAAGGCCGGCCGAGTCAGAAGGATCGATATGGCATTCTCTACCTCGCCACACGCCTAATAAAAAAATGTTGCATATGCGTAACGCGTTACCTAATATTAATTTTGAATGCATCTGATTACCGTAATAATCACTGAGAAGCCGATATGCCACAGCGCGAACTCACCGAACAAGAAGTCACCCGCTTTTCTGAGGATGGCGTCATTAAAGTCGATCAGGCAGTCGAAAGTGATTGGATCCCCAAGTTGCTTGCTGTCGCAGAGCAACAACTCAACAAACCTAGTAAATGGGTTAACGACGTCAATAGCGGCGCCTCTGAAGATCGGCTGTTCACCGATCGCTACCTCTGGCGCAGCAATGATGTTATCCACCAGTTTATTCGCGAGTCGGGTTGTGCTCGTCTTGCAGCGCAAGCCATGAACAGCCAATCGTCACGCTTTTATTTTGATCACCTGCTGATCAAAAAGATAAAGACCAAAGCTCCCACGCCTTGGCATCAGGATGCGCCCTATTGGCCTTTCGTCGGGAAACAAATTGCATCCATTTGGTTAGCCCTAACGCCGGTCACTGTGGCGGGGAGTTCTCTAGAATTTATACGTGGCTCACATCATGATGATGTCTATTATCTACCTGCCGTATTTGGTGGTGCAAAAAATACATCAGGCCAGTGGGCCAGTACACAGCAAGGTGTTCCGGTACCCGACATTGAGGCCGAACGTGACAAATACGATATTGTTGGGTTTGATTTAGAACCCGGTGACGCTTTAATATTTTCGGCATGGATGCTCCACGGAGCACCAGGCAACCAATCGCTAACCCAGGATCGTGTTGCGCTGTCTACGCGCTGGCTTGGCGATGATGTTCTTTGGGACCCCAGGGAGGGTGTGGACCCTTCCGTGAACCCCGACCACGTCGCTGTGCAGCCGGGCGCTCCGGTTCACGATAACGCCTTTTTCCCTGAACTGTATCGCGCATAACCGTACCCTTACCACGGCTAACCCCACCCCTTTCTCTGGCGCATTGAGCACATAACTTGGCGGAACCTGCCGCGACGCTTTGTCGCGAGAACCCTAATCTTTTGTTCGTAGTCACTACGTTGTAAGGGAGACTTATGAATATTGAATACATTACAGACGCCGATTACGAGCCCGTGCAAGGAGCAAAGCCGGCATGGGTGCCCAATAAACGTATTGGACCAATCTTCAAGTGTGGCAGTCTGACCCCTGTCAAAGATTGCGCTTATAACAGCTGCGACTGCCAATCAATCGATCGAGAACAAGAAACACAAAGCCCGTTAGGTCATTGAGATGACACAGTCTGGCGTCTGACCAAAGTGATGATACCCCCATAGATCACCCAGGGCGCCAGCAGCCAGGGAACCTGACCCTGAAACGTAATGGTGCGGCCGTTGAATTCGAATAACAGTGGGTTCCACCACGGGCCCGAGGGTGCCAAGGGCGCCCACGATAACGGCTTACCCACTGCTAGCTGATCGTGATACAAAAACATTTCGACCAAAATATTTTGCCCCAACGCCCAAATCATGAACACCGTAAACGGCCACCAGTGCCATGAATGAAAAACCTCGGCTCGACGGCCGCTGCTAAGCCACATAAACCACAGCCCCACCAACGTGATACTGCCGGCATCCGCGAGAGAATTCATTAGCCAGTTAATGTGTATCGGAATAAATTGGGTCAATACCTCACTTCTACGCCCATCAACGGGATCTCCCGCCCAAAGGCCATAGGTAAACCACAGCTCCCAACCTAACGCACAAAGCAGAAAGCTTCCGAGATAAGCGGCAAACACCCAAGACGGCAGGCTTCCATGACGGTAAAGCCAAGGTACGATCACGAGCGGCAACAGCGCGCTAGTGTAGACAACAACAATCACTCGAAGATATTCAAACGTCATAGGTGCATTCCATGCTGCGTGAAGTAACTTAACGCCAGAGCAGGCCTAGCGAAGTTACCGACAAATCAAATTCAGGCACGCCGTAGGCTCAGTTAACAGCAACTTAGCCATATTAACCACGACCTTATGCCGCCGATACAGTTGCTTTTTTTATCGACGCAGAACCGGCCCTAACCCTAGACCCAAATCGACTCATGCGTGTACACCGAGAGCAGAATGCTCCTTATGCTCTCAAGCCTCGAGGATAAAGATGTGGGGACGGCAGAAAAAAATCACTAAACTCTGTGACTTGACTGATACGATTCGAGTCGCCGTTTCTGCCGGCATTGGCAGACTCAAGTTGTGGCAGGCGGGTATTACTTTTGTCCTAAACCGGAAGGAGGCTTTAGACGTGGTCTATGTCAAAATTTTTTGCCTGAGCCTCGTGATTGCTGTTCCGATTGGCGGCTGCAATCACTCCCCCAGTAAGGGGTCAGCGAATTCAAGCCTTCGAAATTGCGAACCAGAGCTTAATGGCGATGGTTCAATACGCCGTATGATCTGCCGCTAGTGTCATCACTTTTACGCAACACCTGCCCGAAACATAATTTCAGTTAAAGGCCGTTGTTGGGCTCACTCGGTGACGGTGTTGGGCGCGCTATTACGCAGGCCCAGAAGTTGAACATGAAGCCAAGTGCCGCTCGCCGTCTCAACACCGTTGCAGATAACCGCGTATGAACGACCACTCCATGAACTCTTAGTGGCCAAAAGATCAATAAAATCTTCGGTCGTTTCAACATAGCGTCGTCCGCGGCTGTATTTAAGCGCCAAATGCTCAGCGGCATCTGGCGACGCGTGCAGGGTGCCGTTGCGCTTGAAATCACAACCGCTCTTTGCAACAACCTCGAGCAGGGCATTTATCTCAGCCTCAACTGGCGCCTCCGTTGCCGGCAACGCCATAGGCAGTGCTAATCCACCCATCAACAACAAAGCACCAACCAGGTTGCGTAGGGCTGTATACCCAGCAACTTCTGTTCGAGTTTTTTTAACCATCAAAGCATGTGCTTAATCGTCGAAGTCAGAACTTTGAGTTTTGTGAGTGCCACCATAACTAGCCGGAGAAAAATGAATGGACTTAACGCGCCATTCCAAGTCACTCTCTTTCACCCAAACACTGGTTATACGTGTGCGATAAGGCGAGACATCTCCCTCCAAACCCACCACCCCTTCAGCGTAATAACGGGCATAAACCACACCTTCTGCAATCTCAGTAGTTTCAAGATAGACCACCCGCAAATTGCCCTTGTTGCCCACCATATTTTTTTTCCAGTCCTCGGCCGATGCTATCGACATGGGCTTGTGGAAGCTGCCGTCTGAATTGGTACCAAAAAACCCGGTCTGACTTTCCATGGCCGCAACGGTTTCGTGATCATTATTATTTCTGGCATTCCAATAGGTTTCGATAGCCGTTTTAACTATAGCTTCTGAGGGCGAGTGCCCATCAGCTAAAACAAGGGCCGGCAGGAGCGCAACCGCTAACAGGCAATGTATAAAGGTTTTCATTTAATGCTCCTTGTGAAATGACAATTTAGGTAATTAATCTTTCTAAAAACTGCTCAACACCGTCTCATACTCTCAAGCTTGTTCTACCCTACCACTACTCCCCATCGACCCGAAATTGACAATATCATCCGATTTGACCAAATTTAATTTCAGACCAACTTTATAAAAACTGGTTACCGAAAATTCGGAAATTTCTGCAGCCGTATGAATGGCTGTAATGCCCCCACATAAGTCTGTACAAGCGGCCTTACTTACCTCTTGAAGCAAAGCGAATTGACGGAAGTAATCTGCCAATTGAGATTTTCCTTGTCGTTTGCGTTGCTGGTTTTTAAATGCCAGTTGGTCATCAATGGACGCCTCTAGGCGATTGAGGGTGTTAGCTTGGGCGTTAGATATGTGCTGCACTAATTGCGAGTAACGAAGCTCTATCTTTACGTTCTCTCGATCCGCGTTTGTCGAATGGTAATCTGCGATATGCTCATCGAGACAAACTAGGCATCGTGAGATGCCCAGATGTTTTGCGACCAAGGGCGTAATTGCGGAAATACCTCTGGGAGAAAGAGGGTCCCCTTGAATCATAACTATAGGGGGTTTCAACGGCGGTTTTTTTACCCAGTGCTCAGTGAGCTGCCGGGTAATATGATTCGCCACAGCATGCGGCTGCCGCGGATCGTAATAGCCCATTCCTTCAATAAAAACCGGGTGGAATTGAGCGAGCTTCGAACAAGTATCTGTGAGCAACCCTGCTATCTCTCCGAATTACCGTGCTGCGCTTGTAAGCGCGCATTTCATCACAACCTGCTACCCACTCCCCGACCTTTGCCAGATTTCTCGGTGGCTCTTGGTCGGTATTCGCTACACAGCGACCGCACCTGTTGATTGTGAAATCAGTGTTTTGCGGTCGGTGGTCTACTGGGCGGATGCTCTACAACCGGTATGCGGTACGCACAGACAGGCTTGTTACAGCACTCGTAGTTATCCATTAGCGCGTAGGTACCTCTTTGGTGACAAGACGTGCAATAGGGCCCTTGCCACTGCTCACCCTCAGCAACCCATAGCGCCCCTTTCCAAAGCCGCTCACTGCGACGCTCCTGAAGCGACAGATACATTGTAAATGCGGCAACCACACTAGCAACTACTGCGCAGCCGGCTAACAAAGCCGTGAAATATTCATGCTGCACATAGGTCACTGGAAGAAATACCCATTGCCCCGCCCACATCAGGATCACGATTGTTGGCCACCTGAGCCACACAATGGCTGACTTCTCCGAGGTATTCATAATCTAGCTTCACTCTCAATTACATACAGGCTAAAAAAAAGCCCCTCGCAAAAGCTCACGCCAAAGCGCGCATACCGAGGGGCACTTGAATTCGCCCTCCGATAAACTGTAAACGCTGCCCCATGCTGTATCACTGGATTACCAAGTCGGTGCAACCTGTCGATTATAGAGGGCCAATATTGCCAGTGAAATTAAGAAAGGCGCAGCTGACCCCAAAAGTATCAAGCACGTTTACTTTCCCCCACAGCCGCTCCAATAATGTACTTCAGGCCAAGCCTATACGCTTCATAGCTTGACTCTTAACTTTGGCAAAAAAACCTTTTTTTGCAAATGTCCCTTTGTTGCTTTGCAGGCCACTTAATTGAAGCCGCGACTTCTCGATATCTTTTGTGGCAAGGCTGAGCATTGGCTCCATTTTTTTCTTCTTTATCTGCTCGATTTTGTCCATCCAGCCCGGCAATCCCATATCGGCAATAAAAAAATTGGCGACTGTGGACGTGTCCGCGCATGTCAGCAAGTAGCACCCCAGAATCGGGCACTCAGCAAACACTGTCAGATCAAGGGTGGCTGGATTAGCCAGCCTTTTGTTTCCCGCCCTCATTTCCTTTATTTCAAGCCCCAACGCGAACAACTCAAGGCCTAGTGTTGCGACAGCGTTACACAACCCAATTGTCGCGGTCGTCGCGGTGCCGGCATCAAGGGCTAAGCCCGCAATTTTGCCGCCCGTCGCTGTAGAGTGCTTGGCTAGATTAACGCTATCTTTTGCCAGGTCGCGCTTAATCAAAACAATAACAGCTTCGGCCGCGGCCAGCGGGTCTCCCGCCCTGAAGCCGGTCTTTTGAATTCTGCTCTTGTAGAGCGCCCGTCCATCTTGCACAACAGCTTTACCGGCCATGACGGCCTTGGCACCACTCTTTAGAATACCAATAAACGGTGTGACTTCGGCAATCAAATCATTGACAACATCCGAGGTAAGCGCGTCAACAATGTCGTTAATATCATCGACGTCTGCACAACTTTTGATAAATTCAGCAGCAGTTTTACGAAGCTGGTGTGCGGCCAACCCGCCACCAGAAGATGTGGCATTTGCGACACCCTCACAGCTTTTCTTGATATTTTTGGCCGAGGTATGCAAGGTCTTGGCCGTCTTTGCTTGTTCAACGCTCCCGAAAACAAGCTTTGTGCCGCAAAAAATATTGTGCACGGCCATTTGGCGGGCTTTTGACAGTTCATGCATGGCGGCGAAGTCGCCCGAGGATAGAGCTGTAGGCATAATTCCTGTACCGATATCTAATCGCTTCGGACTAAAAACATACAGAGTTAGCTGGCAAACTCAAAGCCTTTTTATAGCAAAGCTGTAGCTTTGGATCGCCTGAGCCTCAGGGAATAGTGCTGCAAAGGCGCTGACGTAAAAAGCGATCGAAACCCTGGCTCAGCGCTGGAAAATCAACCCATCTATTGCCATGAAACAGCTCTAAATTGTCTGTGTTGTGCCGCGAGGCTGCGCGATTAACGAACTTCCAGCGAAACACCGCCTCATTAACTATTTTCAATAATCAGCAATGAACCAAGGCATTATCAACTGCAATAATCGTGTCTCCTTTGCTGCTGACCAGCTGAACAATCCTTAACCCAGAAGGCTGCCTACCAAGTTAAATTCGCAGCCGTCTGCCTCAGAGTGCGCTAACGGAGTATCTTGACCGATCTAGCTTGTAGTGCCTGCGAACCTCAATTTCCGATGGAAAGCCACCGTGTGACTATCCAAATCATCAAAGGGGCGAAAAACTTGACGACGTCATCGTTACCAAGGCTTGGCGCCCCAAAACGATCGATACCAACCATCTCTGGTAATATGAATAGTGTCCAGAAGGCTGCAGCCACAAAGCTAATCTTCCAGAACCAGTGCATAGAGTTTGTTAGTAGTCTTGCCATGTGAGCTGCTCCTGAGTAACTCGGTCAGTGTGCAGCAGCAAAGCAAGCCCGCGTCGTGCAATTGCCGACAGTGTAGTGGCCTAGCACAACGTCCCTCATCTGGAGTGGGTGCTCCACCCCGCGAGGAAGGCTGACGCCCTCTGCACATATTTTGGCGCAGCCTGCCAATCCAGAAAAAACCGATTCTAAGATGATAAGCACATCAAGGATGTACCAGCGCAGACATGACCTGACGCAGCCACGGATGGCGTAACTTATCAAACGAGGCCAGAGTAATGAACGGCATACGATTTAACGCACTGATATCAGCGGCCGCATTTGCCCTGATGCTTTTGCTGTCTGCAAAGAGTCAGGCAGCTTTCCTTATATAAATTGAGCTGCTGACGAAGTTTGAGGTTAATAGAGTCTCGAGCTACAACAGATGTGCCTGCTCTATTTTGGAAATTTCTTATTACTATGGGACGCTGGCAATTTAGCCCTATCACGATGGGCAACACTTATCCGTGCTTCCTAAGGTGGCGATCAGCAAACTGATCAGAGTTGCTATAAGTCCCACAATGGGAATCCAGGGACATTGCTTATAACTGCAAGCACCCCAGCCTTTAACAACACACTTCTGTGCAGCTGAAAGTGGGAACGGTGTCTAACATAGTATTGAGCTTCGAACAGCTTCAGGCCAAGCCTGACAAGACCAGACACCAACGGCTAAATAGCTATCAAGAGCCAGCAGATTATGACCACTCTTGTTACCATGCGTTGCAAGGTCATGACATTTGGCAATAAAAATGAAAGCAGAACTTCAAGAAGTAATGAATATGTTGCGCAAGCTTCAAGGTTCGATCGACTTCGGCGCCACCCCTGCTGCCGAGCGAGACGAGCTAGCGGGCGATGTGTCGGACATCATGGATGCCCTGTTTGAAGCCATGAAAAAAATCCCCGACAACTAATCTGTTAGTGATTTGCTTAAACCCACACAGAGTTTGCTCAAATCGCTCTCCGGGGCCCGCATGGGATCGGTAAAAAGACCAACGACAAACTTCACGGAGTAGCCGCACCGGTCCCGCCAGATGCATAGCGACGATGTAGCCGAACAGGATGGTGAGATATGTGTCCACAGCAGCGCCCAAATAAGCGCTGTATGTTTCCATCATCTGCAATATCTCGAAACAGGTCATACAAAGCTCGGCACCGCCGGGGCCAAAGGGGATTATTTCTACGGTGGGGTACTTCGTTTTTGGCGCTCATATCACGCTGCTTGTGAGGTTGAAGCGGGTACTTTAGCGCCTAGCCCTACGGTGCTGCGCTAACGGGGCCCCCCCTTCAGGTTGTCACCTTTAGCCAGTGACTAAGCGCAGTCGGTTAATTCATACTAAAGCCTACCGCTGACGCTGCAAGAGTCATGGAAGACCTCACTGCTAAGGACGCCACCAAACTTGAGGGCAGAACAATGAAGAACTCATTACCAATAGGCGTTATCACCGCCACGTTTCTCGCAGGATCAATTGCCGTTTTACCCCTTAAAGCGCAGGAGAGTCCAACCTACAAAGCGAAGGTTCCTGAGAAATTGCTCACGCCCGACAAAATGGAGAGCCAGTACCTCGGTGAACTGACATTCCAAGACGGTTTTCCGACGAGTGAAACGGCCTCCAAAGTGAACAACTTCGTAGACATCTCCCGTGCGGTTGAACTGTTCATCAATGCAACGCCCACCGCCTCTATGTATGGAATGCTTAACGGACACGTCGGAATCGGTATTGAGCCCAACCGCTCGGTGGGGATCACTGAGGAGTTGATGAATGCCCGCTCCCTGTGGCTCACGCCACAGACGACCACGCCTTACGTGCATGCGGAAGTCGATGTGAAAGACGGACCCGTGGTGCTCGAGATCGGCACACCGGTGCTCGGCTTTGTGAATGATGCCTTCTTCCGTTACGTCACGGACCTCGGATTGGTCGGTGCCGACAAGGGCAAAGGGGGCAAATACCTCCTGGTGGGCCCTGACTACGAAGGAGAGATTCCCGAAGGGTACTTCGTCACCAAGACATCGACCTATCGTCATTGGGCGTTGATGCGTATTGCCGCTAAGCCGGGTGAAACCAAGGAGGCCATTGAGGCCTTCAAGAAGACCTTCAAGATTTACCCGCTTGCAGACGCCAAGAATCCGAAGGCGACCGAGTTTATCAACTTGTCCAATAATCAATACAACACCATTCATGCCAATGACGCGAGCTTCTATGACGAGATCAATGAAGTGATTCAGTATGAGCCGGCGACCGCTTGGGATCCTGAGCTAGTAGGGCTAGCTGGGGCGATTGGCATCAAAAAAGGACAGGCGTTCAACCCGGACGATCGAATGAAGAAGATTCTCAGCGAGGCTTCCACCATCGCTAATGCCTATGCACGGACCGTCGTATTCAGACCTCGCAATGAAGCGGTTTACTTCTACCCGGGGAAGCGTCAGTGGTATTCACCGCTTGCTGGAGGCAGCCATGAGTTTCTCAACAATGGCGAGCGAGTGTTAGATGATCGCCTAGTCTTTTATTACTACGCCACGGGCAGCACCCCTATGATGGTCAAGCCAATGGTTGGCAAGGGTTCGGTCTATGCGATGGCGACCACTGATATCAGCGGCGTGCCTCTGAATGGAGCCATGACCTACAAGGTGACTTTACCAGCGCCGATCCCGGCCAAGGACTTCTGGTCCTTCATGGTCTACGACAATCAGACTCGTTCGATCCTCGAGACCGATCAAGTCACCGGTGGTTTGGATAGCAACTCAAAAGGCGTGAAACTGCATGATGATGGGTCTGCAACCGTTTACTTCGGCCCCAAGGCACCGGAAGGACAAGAAGGTAATTGGGTGCAGAC
>JAQWYY010000197.1 GCA_029253705.1 Luminiphilus sp.
GGTCATCTGAAACATGACAAACAAAGATTCAGGAATCGAACCGTTGACGCCGTCAAACTCAATGCCCATCAGCATGAAATTACCCAGGTCGCCGATCCAAGCGCCCTGCTCTACACCCGCCGAACCGAAAGCCAATGTATAACCCACGACAAACCAAACCAGTGACATAAGTGCGGCCAACGCGAAACACTGCATCAGCACCGACAACACATTTCGGACCCGAACTAACCCCCCGTAAAACAATGAAAGCCCGGGCAAGGTCATAAATAAAACCAGCGCGGTCGCCGTTAAGAGCCAAGCGGTGTCAGCAGGTGAAATCTCCCCGGCCAACGCCTGACCCGGCAATAAGAAAATGCACAGCGCTAAAAGACTCAGTTTACGCATCACTAGCATGTTAATTGACCACCACAATTTCTGTCGAGGTGCGCATGATGCCATATCCTTGCGGCAGTGCCAGTAGAGCCGTAACCTATGTCTCTAAAATTTGTGCCCAAACGCACTTTTACCTGAGGTTAATCATGCTTCGCTCGATCAGTTTTTGTGTTTTTACTGCTTTTATTAGCTTCAGCGGCCTCATTGTGGCGCAGCCCGATGTCAGTGACGATACAGCCAGCGATCCACGTTCAGTTATCTTGATTATTGGCGACGGCTTCGACGACCAACACGTCACTATGGGCCGGAACTTTTTGGTAGGGCATGACGGCCAATTAGTCATCGACGCTCTCCCTGTCCGTGCGGCAGTTCAGGTTCAAACCGTGGGCAAAAACACTGACTGGGTTTATGTGGCCGACTCCGCGAACACCGCGACAACCCTGGCGACGGGAGTCACGACTCAAATGGGGCGTGTCGGCACAAGCGCTAGCGATAAAGATTTAATCACCATTGCTCAGCGCGCACATGCAGCAGGGCTAAAAACGGGTATTGTAAGCAGCAGCTCGGTTACCGACGCAACACCAGCTAGCTTTATGAGCCACGTGTCCAGCCGAGGCTGTGAAAACCCCGATATTATATTAGGCGGTGAACTTTACAGCCTGGCCTACGAGGGGTGTCCACAAGATGCCACTGGTAACGGCGGCCCCGGATCGATCGCAGAACAAATTATGAAGGCACCTATAGACGTTGTCCTGGGAGGCGGGCTCATTCATTTCACCACCGCAGATCCAAAAACTAGCAAGACCGCCCTCGAAATGGCTGAGTCGCAGAGGATCACGGTTGTCACCGACCCTGCAATGCTTGCTGAGGCGGACTCCAATGACCGACTAATCGGCTTGTTTGCCAGCGGGCATTTGCCGGTTCGCCTGCAGGGCTCTAATGGGCGGGTAGCCGAACAACCGGATACCAGCACCCTTAACAAACTGGATTGGCGATTAGGCAGTGTCACTCAGCCAGATCCGATTACCTGTGAGCCCAATCCGTCCTACGGCAACACGCCTCCGTTAGCTGAACTTACCCAGGTTGCTTTGGATCGGCTAACGCAGCCTGACGGCAAAGGGTTATTTCTGATGGTCGAATCGGCCTCCATCGACAAAGAGAGCCATGTGCGCAATCCCTGTGGCTCACTGGGTGAAATAGCTCAACTTGAGGAGGTCGTAAGTGTGGCCTTAAATTATGCTGAGACACACCCTCAAACGCTGATCATTGTTACTTCTGATCATGCTCAGGCCGCTCAAATCATTCCAGAACCAAGTTTGTACGCTGAAGTTCCTGTCCCTGTGTACTCACCTGGTCACGTCGCGCGCCTCACCATGCCAGATGGCAGCTTGATGACCATTAACTATGCCACCAATGGCTTTGTCTCGGAGGAACATACCGGTGCCAATGTCCCGCTCTTTGCTAATGACGTGGGCGAGGGGCTACTGCCAGCGTTTCTGCGCCAACGCGAGGTTCACGATGTCATGGCAAGCTTCTTAGGCCTTTGAGCTACGCTAAAACACAAGTCGCTGCTAAATTTTTTTTAACGTCACCGTTTGAGATACATGCATGAGCCTTACTGACATTAACAGTCACGCCGTATCCCGTATTTGTTTGGGAACCATGACTTGGGGCGAGCAAAACACCGAGCAGGAGGCTCATGCCCAAATTGATTACGCCCTGGAGCATGGTATTAACTTCATGGACGCGGCAGAGATGTACCCCGTGCCGCCGCGGGCTGAGACTCAAGGACGAACCGAGCAATATATTGGCAGCTGGTTTGCTAATTCGGGACGTCGTGAAGATTGGATCCTCGCAACAAAAGCCACCGGCCCCCGCGAAGAGTTTGATTTTTTGCGCGGTGGTCCGCGCTTCACCCGCGAGCATTTGATCGAAGCAGTTGATAACAGCCTTCGACGATTGCAGACCGAATACATCGACCTGTACCAGTTGCACTGGCCCGAACGCGTCACTAATTGTTTCGGCGTCAGAGGCTACACTCACCACAATGATTCTGACTCAAGCTGGACCCCTCTTGAGGAAGTGATGCGCACTCTCGAGTCGCTCATTCAACAGGGCAAGATCCGCAGCTACGGGCTTTCCAACGAAACACCCTGGGGCGTCATGACTTTTTTACAAAGCGCCGAACGCGAGGGCTTGCCCCGACCCCAGTCGATACAAAACCCCTATAGCTTACTGAATCGAACCTTTGAAGTTGGTCTAGCCGAAATTTCCCATCGGGAAGACATTGGCCTGCTGGCCTACTCCCCACTGGCTATGGGATTGCTGACCGGTAAGTATCGTAATGGCGCGCTGCCAGAGGGCTCCAGACTGGCGTTGTTCAAACGTTTTGCACGCTATGCATCTAAACCCACATGGGACGCCGCTGAACGCTACGTGAGCCTCGCTGAAGAGCACGACTTA
>JAQWYY010000208.1 GCA_029253705.1 Luminiphilus sp.
GTCGCTATAGCGGTTGAGGTCAAGCAAGGCCCTCGCTCGATTGATCTGTGCTGGCAAATGACCCGGCGCCAATGCCAGCGCCTGATCGTAATACGCCAGTGCTGTCTCTGCCTGACGAAGGCTTCGATGAAGATTGGCCAAGTTCGTGAGCACATGGGGTTGCGGTTCGATCGCGATGCTAGCGGTAAACGCTGCCTCTGCCGCGGCGCTGTCCCCCATTCCGTTGTGAGCCAGAGCCAAAAGCTGCCAGAAATCAGCGGCGTGAGCACAGAGGCCGCGCTGAGGCTCTAGAACTGCGAGCGCCTCCTCGGGGGCCCCCGCCTTTAACTTTTGCGCCGCGAGTTGCAACGTCTCTTGCAGCGTCACTGATGCACCCTAAAAGCGTAGATCAAGGGTTAATCCAATGCTCGTGCCAACGTCCATCGGTTAACTGGCTGCGCCTGCGGGTCTGCACTTTGCTCAACACCAAATGATCGATCGCAACTGGGCTCAACTTTAGCAGCGCGAAGGTGTCAGGTGCCTCGTCGGTGACCGCCGCTGTGGTGCCGGTATCCAAAGGCAGCCCGGGGCCAGGCCAAAAAAACTGAGCCCGTGCAGCTTCAGACAGTTGCTGCCAAACCTGTTCGCGCAGCGCTGAGCCCTCCTCTGACTGACATCGATAATCCACGCAAGTTGTTACTGCTGATATCCTAAATTGCTCTCGTGTCCGCGTAAAATACCACGCGACCTCGGTCGCAGCGTTTTGCCTAAGCTCAACGATTTTTTCGCTTCGACAATCGGTAATCACCAGTAGCGATGCATCATCGGCGCCAAACCCCCGAAACACGACCGTCCGGTTTCTAGGATGGCCCTCTGCCGTCACAGTTGCCATTTGAAAGTATCGATGGTGGGCATCCCGCCGGTTCTTTCGTAGGGCGGTTTTAAGCTCAGCAAGCGCCTCACACGACGCGTCGGGTGTCATCTCATTCATGACGCAGTGAACCCTTTTCCGAAAAAAAACAAAGGAGTTACAAAGAACCAATAACGGTGCTTTGGGCGACGTTGTGCCGCTATCGTGCTAGCTTAACGCCTTCGGAGACTGGAAGCTCGAATGTTAACAATTAATCCAGAGAACCACCTTGGTATCTTTGCGGTGATCATGGTTTTAGCCGGCGCATCATTTTTACTGGAGAGGACCCGCCTCGGTCGTCAGTTGACCGGAACTGTCATGGTGATTCTTGCGGCTATATTAGCGGCAAACCTAGGGGTTATTCCACACAGCGCCCCCGTTTATGACTTCATCTTTACGTTCTTAGTCCCCATGCTAATTCCACTGTTTCTATTTCAAGCCGACCTGCGTCGTCTTTGGCGGGAGGCATCAAGGACAACCCTCGCCTTTCTAGTGGCTACTATCGGTACGGTCGCCGGTATTGTTGTGGCCGCAACATTATTGGACCTCAGTAGCTTGGGCGCAGAAGCACCACTTCATGCGTCCGACCGCGAAGCAGCCATCGTGGGGTTGTTTGCCTCGACGTATATTGGTGGTTCCGTCAACTACGCCGCGCTGGGAGAGATGACCGGCTTAAACCAGGATCGGTCATTTTTTTCAGCGGCAACCGCTGCAGACAACCTTTTTAGTGCCGTTTATCTCAGCTTTATTGCCCTACTTCCGGGAATCGCAAGGCTCGCGCGTTTTTTTCCAACCCACCCAAGAACAACTCCGCCCTCTGAAATTTCTGAGTCAACGGCGCCACCAGTGACGGCCCAGTCATTGTGCCTCGCTATCGCCTGTGCTGGAGCTCTAGTGGCAATAAGTGACGCCCTGGTAGCCTATTTTGATCTAGGTAGCTATCGCTACGTCACATTGACGACACTCACCCTTGTGCTGGCAACGTTAGTTCCCGGCATACGGAAATGGCTGGCGGGTGCATTTGAGCTGGGAGTTGCTCTGTCGTTTGCCTTCTTTGCGGCCATAGCAGCAGGCGCCAACCTTATGGCCATGGTCAGCGTGGCCCCCACGCTCATAGTTGTCGTGATGATATTGCTATCCGTGCACCTGGCCACACTACTTTTTATCGGCGCACTCACCCGATTGACCTTACCCGAACTCTTAACCGCCTCTAATGCGGCGATTCTTGGTGCCACAACAGCACCCGCGATGGCTGCAGCTAAGGGCTGGCGCGACCAAGTAACCCCCGGCATCCTAGTCGGGGTACTAGGTTACGCTCTGGGTACATTTATTGGGTCTGCACTTTTCAACTATTGGTAAACAAGGGGTCCACCATCGAAACGTCAGCTTCCTCAATGCGTCAGCGGTACTTTCAACTGTTTATTCTCATTATCGCCTCAGGTTCTATTTACCCTGTGGTGTACATGCGCCAAAACTTTGAGGGCTCAATGCTGGAGACCTATGGTATTTCTCTGGAGCAACTCGGAGAGTGTCACTCGATACTGGGACTAATGTTCTTTCTAACCTACCTGCCTAGTGGCTGGCTTTCAGATCGCTTTAACTCCAAATGGCTGTTGGCAAGCTCAATGGCAGGCACCGGTCTACTGGCTCTATGGTTGAGCACGGCGCCCAGTTTTGCTCAAATTAAACTTATTTACATTGGCTGGGGTATTACCAGCGGGCTAACACTATGGGGCGCACTGATTAAGAGCACCTCTTTGCTCGCCCCTCATGATCAACAAGGCCGTTTTTTCGGTATTCTTGAGAGCGGTAGGGGCATTGTAGAGGCGCTACTCGCCACAATAGGCGTTGCTATTTTTGCTTACTTACTCGAGTCGGTGAGCACTGCAAAAGATGTGGCGCTGATTGCGGTAGTGCAGTTTTACGCCTGTGCAGCGCTCGTCATGGCCCCCATCATTTTTTGGGCACTTCATAACCCTACGGAAGAACGCATTGAAAATGTCGACGCATCTTCCGATTCAGGCTTGCTCAGTGATTTCGCTATTCTTATTCGAAACCCCAGTATCTGGCTTGCCGCACTCACCATTCTAATTGGCTATCAAATGTTTTGGGTTACCTACTCTTTAGCAGGGCTTCTCGAGTCGGTATTTGAGCTCAGCGCGGTCACAGTAGGGTCAATTACCCTCGCCCGCCTTTGGATGCGTCCCATAGGTGGCGTTCTAGCTGGCTTTATTGGCGACTATTTTAATGTCGTCAAATTCTTGGCTGTGCTCATGCTGTTAAGTGGCGCCGCCCTAGCCTCTTTACCGCTGCTCCCTCCAACTACCGCGGTCGCAATCTTATTTCCAATGGTCATGTTGATCGGCGTGCTGTCATACGGTGTTCGCGGTATTTTCTGGGCCACTTTGGACAGCTGCAACGTGTCCAGCAGTACCCGAGGCCTCGCTGTTGGCATGATTAGCCTGATCGCCTACACCCCAGATATTTATGTCCCTGCGGTGCAATCTTGGTGTTTGGAGCATTGGTCAGGCCAGGCGGGATATCAGGTGTATTACGCCATTTTCGGGGCTTCTAGCATCATTGGATTTTTTGCGGCGCACCGGCTAATAGTTCTGTCGCACAAGCCTACCCAGTAGCACCATCGTATCAGGCCTGAGGCTCTGAGCGCGGCATAGCCTTAAGCTGCAAGTAACAACTCTGATGCCGTGAGAGCCTTGAATTATCGGGTTGATCAAAGCACCATGGTACCCGAGGCTGCGGAGCTGGTACGTGCTGCGCATGGTCACCTCGTAATCTGGCGGAAGGAAAATAGACGCAATCACTGAGCGTCTACCGTCATTAGAGCCATTATTAGCGCGCTGATGCCACTATGATCGATCCGTATTTTGAGGCCTATCTGCGAGACCCGCCCGGATTAACCTACGCCTCTAGCGACCAACCGTGGGTTACCCGGCAGGTCACCCGCTCCATTGAACGAGCACTGGGAAGAGGGCGCCTAGAAAAACACTATTTTGCGCTCAAAGCTCGAGGCTTAAGCTCACAAGCATTTTTTCAAGAGGCTTTGCTACGAAGTGGTATTCAGGTCCATGCCGACTTTTCCCCGCTCGAGCAGATCGACCAAAGACAGCCCCTGCTCTTTTTAGCCAACCACCCTTTTGGTGTGCTTGACGGCCTCGTTATGTGCAATATCGCACTTCGAGTCGCGAGTGACTTCCGAGTCGTCATTAATTCATTGCTATGCCAAGACCGGGATCTCGTTGAACACTTCCTACCCATAGATTTCAGTGGCGGGCGGGTAGCTGAACGACGAAATATCAGGACTAAAACGCTGGCTGGAGAGTCTCTTAGCAATGGTATTCCGTTAATCTTATTTCCATCGGGCACAGTCTCAACAGCTAATCGACTGGGATTTGGGTCTGTCAAAGAAAGTGCCTGGACAACCTTTGCTGCAAAATTGATTCGGCGGCACAATCCTACCGTCGTACCTGTGTTTTTCCACGGGCGTAACAGCCGATCTTTTCACGTGGCATCCCACATCGCAGCACCTCTGCGCATGGCTATGCTGATGCGGGAGGCCTTGCGACGTTTTAACACTGCCGTGACGCTAGATATTGGGGCACCAGTGTTGCCACAGGACTACCAGCACCTGACAAGCCGGCAACAGTTAACCGCCTTTTTCTACAACCGCGTCCAGGCAGTGGGTCAGTCTGGCCGGCGTGCCACTGACGCCTAAGCTCCGCTAAAGGAAAGCATCTCCCCCATTGGGGCTTATACATTGTCCTCTGAAGTGTCGTGCCGCATCACTGGCTAAAAACAGGTAAGCGCCAACAATATCGTCTACATCGGCAATCTTTCCAGCAGGAATATTTGATTTTATGGCGTCCAGTACCTCAGTGGGTACATCTTCAAGTATCGGCGTCATAGTGGCACCTGGCGCTACCGCATTGACAGGTATATTCCGGCTTCCGACCTCCAAGGCAAGACTGCGGGTGAAAGACAGAATGGCACCCTTTGCCGCCGTGTAATGTGAAAATGCCGGGGCGCCAATATAGGCGAGTTGGGATGCGGTGTTAATTACGCAACCTTGCTCCTGAGCGTACATCATTTGGATTGCGGCTTTGCTGCAAAGAAAAGTCCCGGTAACGTGCACATTCATTACCCGTTGAAAATCGCTTAAAGCTAGGGTTTCCACGGGGCTTGAATGAGCGATCCCCGCGTTATTAACCAAAATATCCAAACGCCCCGCCAGCTGGGTGATCACTTGGAACATATGCATAACTTGCGGCTCATCAGAGACGTCTGCGGCTATTGCCTGCGCCGTACCACCGCTAGCTTTTATCTCTGCCACTATATTGTCTGCAGCTGCCGCCTGAGCATCATTGGGATAGTTCACGTAAACAGACGCGCCATTGCGTGCAAACGCTTTAGCCACTGCAGCACCAATACCCGAGCTGGCACCGGTCACCAGAGCCACCTTACCGCTGAGATTAACTGAAATACTTGATGTCATAACTGACCCTCCTGATACCGCGTCATGACCCCTCCTCAGCACCAGCTACAAACCCTCCAGCGAGTGTTTAAGGCGGCGCTCATTACGGAAACCCTTACAACCCACTGAACACCAGTGGAGTCGCTCTTAGTTTTTACGCTTCCCCTGCAAATTGACCTTGAGGCTAGAGATAGCGTGCACCAATACTACAGGCGCAATTTTTTGCTTACCGGTCCACTGAATATTAGGGAAGCGGTCAAAAATGCGCTCGTAAGCAATGTTCAGCTGCATTTGAGCGATCCGATTACCAAGACACCGATGGACCCCGTGACCGAAGGCTAAATGCTTTTCAACATTGGGGCGGTGCATATCAAATTTTTCCGGCTCAGGAAAAACCTCTGGATCACGATTAGCTGCGCCATACCACATGATAACTTTTTCGTTCTCAGCAATGCGTTGCTCACCAATTTCCGCGTCTTGTGTTGCCGTTCGACGCATGGTGACCACCGGCGAGACCAACCGTAGAGCTTCGTGGGTCATTTTGGGAATCAATTCGGGCTCATCAATCACCATCTGACGTTGCTCGGGAAATTCAGTCATTAGCCGCATTGTTCCGGAAAGTGAATTGCGGGTCGTATCGTTACCCGCAAATATAATCAAGAGCCACGAACCATCTAAGTATTCCTGTGTAAGGGGCTCTCCTTCAATCTCAGCATGGGCAATAAGAGTCAACAGGTCTTCTCGGGGATGCCGTCTACGATCTTCCATAACCGTCTTGCCGTACTCAAACATTTCTCGAAGGACAGCGTTAAAGCGAAATGGCAAAGTTGGCTCGGATAAAAAAGCCTGCAGAGGGTTAGTGAGGTATTGGGCTGCAGACTCTAGGTAGTGCATCCACTTGATCACTCTTGGACGGTCAGACTCATCAATCCCCAGCATCTCGCACAGTGTGTACATTGGTAGCTCGTGTGAGAAAACTTTTGCAAAATCAACAACAGGCCCCCGTCGCTCCATTTCATCTAAAAGTGAATCAACCTTCTGACCCACCCGCTCCTTGAGTGTCTCTACATACTTGGGAAAGAAAAAAGGCGCGTGTTGCGTCCGAAGATTGATGTGCACCGCCGAATCGAGATTGATCAAACTGTTTAGCGAAGCATCAATCAGCTGCCGTGGTTTCCATTCACTGCGATCTGGCATCGCAAGGTGCATAGATCCACGCTGGGAAGAAAAGATATCCGGCGTTAATTCCACTTGCTTAATATCGTTGTAGCGCGTCACTGACCAAAACCCCGACATGCCCTTCCGCATTGAGGGTGACCACATTACCGGCGCTTGCTCGCGCATATCACGGAATAAACCAAACGGCTGGCCTTTAGTCCATGAGGATGGATTGTCTAGCTGAAACCCGCTCAGTGAAGGGTAAATAGCAGGAAATTTTGGCAGACTTTTCCCGGTATCAACCACAACCTGGTCACTAACGTTTTGCATAAAATGAACATTCAGAACTTGGGGGGTATAGGGATACTTGTTTTCACGAGCTCCCGCAACCCCCAGATTATGGCCAAATGCGCCGCCTTTTAAAAAAATCAGACGCTCTGTCTAAGCGACGTCAAAATGCAGCGGCTATTCGGAGCTCCGCTTTCCCGGACCGATCCCCGGGGCTCCGCGCCATGGTCTCAAACGTCGATCTCCCACCAAAACAAGATTTATTTGGCTTATGAGAAACCAAACCAGCAATAAAAATCCGGTATCCGAGACTAGATCGAGAGCCCATGCACGTTCCATATGGCGGGGATCTGTAGAGGGCAAATACTGCAGATCAAGGCCGTGATGCAAAGAGTACAAAAGGGGCAAAAATTTGAAACCCGCCGCCATCAAAAGTGCAAAATTTGACCATGCAAGGAGTTGGCTAAACACAATACTCAAACGCTTTTGCTTCACCGAACATTCACGACTGCTAATAACCGCGCTCTAAATGCATAGCGTCCGCTAAGGGCTCGCCGGCCAAAAATGCCTTAAGGTTGCGTGCAAAGATCTCAGGGATCGCTGCAGAGGGGGTTGGCGCCGCAGTATGTGAAGTAATAAATAGGCCGGGCACATTCCACAGCGCATCG
>JAQWYY010000210.1 GCA_029253705.1 Luminiphilus sp.
ATCGAGCATCGTTATCGACGACAGTGGAAAAATTACCACTCGCAGTAAAACCCAGTTGAGTCGAGCGTCGGGGCCCATTCGCATCAAAGGCGGACACGTCGACATTAATTAGCCTGCGATAAACGCCTCATGGAAGTCATTAACAGCACGCCTTACGCCATGGAGCGAGTCGTGATCTTTGATAAACAGGGCAATGAGACTCTGCTAGTGGCAATTAAGGCTACTTATGATTTTTTTCCGGGCACCACCCAGCTAGCTGCGGTGCAGGCCCCGATCGTACACGCCGACGAATATTTGGGTGATGAGCTCACGACCAGTATACGGGTGGCCAGTGACCTTCTGCCTACGCGACCCACCACGGGTGTCACGGTGTTCGGTGACGCCGTCAGCACTGAGGGGCCTGTCACTTCCATGCAAGTTGGAGTCAGGGTTGGCGATCTAACCCGCCTAGCTATCGTAAAAGGTGACCGATTTGGTTTTGGTCAAATAAACCATCCCCAGCCCTTTGAGACTCTGCCCCTCATCTGGGAAAACAGTTTCGGCGGGTTTGACAGCAGCAACAGCAACCCAAGCAAGCACGATGCCCTGCAGGACAACCCTATCGGTAAAGGATTTGTGGCTTCTGCCTCGAAATTATCGCTGGATGAGATCCCGCTTCCCAATATAGAAGATCCCGATGCGCTCCTTGAAGGTGCTCGCCGAGGGGGAAAAGCCGTGGGATTTGGCCCGATCCCGCCAGCGTGGCTTGCCCGCCGCCAATATGCAGGGACTTACGACGACCACTGGCAGCAAGAACGCATGCCTCTATTGCCCGAAGATTTTGATGATCGTTTTTTACAGTGTGCGCCAACGGCGCTGACAGCAAGCCGTTACTTTTCTGGCCATGAGAAAATCACCTTGCTTGGCATGACGGAAGAGGGACGGGTCGATTTCCAGCTTTCTGCCACGCCACCCACTATCGGCGTGAGGCTGCACAAAACCGGTAAGCTCTCCCACCCCGATCTTGAGTCTATTCATATCGACACCTCTGCACGGCAGGTTTACTGCACCTGGAAATCAGCGATCAACATTCAAGGGCAGGCAGAGTCGTTCAGAAGCGTGGAGGCCAGATTATTATGATCGACCAGGCTGATCACCTTTGGAAGGGCGATTTGGCGGTCACAGGCCTAGGTCTCGTTACACCGGTGGGACTTAGTGCCGCACCGTCGTTAGCCGCTTTGCGAGCGGGTGTCTCTCGCTTGGAAGCCTTACCTGGCACATCAATTGCCGTTGGTGAAAATGAGCAAGAACCTATTATCGGTGCGCGCGTATCCGCGCTTACTGACGGGCTGTTGGGTCAGCCACGGCTAAAGGCACTGATGCAACCCGCGCTGGAGGACTGCTTGATTGACTGCGCAGCTTCCGCTGATCAGCGCATCGGAGTATTTTTGGGCACATCAGGGTCAAGTCCGGCAAATAGACATCTGCAATACGACGACGCGGTCAAACAAAACCTGCTTGATTGTATTCCCGACACATTAAATCTGACTTATGCCCGGCTCATCCATACAGGGCGGGCATCTGTTTTGGGTAGCATCAGGGATGCAGCTGTAGCCCTCGCCGAAGGGATCATCGACATAGCGTTGGTGGGTGCCGCAGATTCTTGGGTCACGCCCAGAGCCCTGAATTGGCTACGCCAGAAGGGCAGACTGCCAGAATATCCTCGTCATACTGGCAATCTTCCAGCGGAGGCCGGAGGCTTTGTGGCACTTGAAACCTCGAAGGCAGCGGTTCAGCGAGGGGCACGCACCTATGCCAAGGTCACAGCGTCAGCAGGGGCTACAGAAAATTCAGCTTGGGGTGAGGCCAATAACGGTGTTGCGCTGGCTCATGCTATACGCGGTGTTGCAAAAGGGGTCGCAGACTCGCATGCACTGGTGATATCTGACCTTGACGGTGAGCGTTACCGAGCAATGGAATGGGTCATGGCTCAACCCAAAAGCATGTGGTATTCGGAGACCCATGAGCACTGGAATCCTGCGGATTGTATTGGTGACAGTGGCGCCAGCATGGGGGCAATTATGCTCGCGTGGGGCAGCGCAGCGTTGTTCAAAGGATATGCTCGAACCGAGCGGGTGCTAGTATGGGGAGCATCGGATGAAGGAGCAAGGGAAGCCATAATGCTGGAGAGCGCGGGAGTACACAACTGATGCCCTCGACTGTTGTCGTCAACAAAATGTCAACACAACACAAAGCCAGTATAGGGATTGCCGCCGCTTTTCCTGATGTGTGCAAGACACCGGTTCCACCAGCGCCCGCGCCGGTACCCATCCCCTATCCGAACATCGCCATGTCTACCATGGCATCCCTCAAGACAACTAAAAAGGTAAAGGACAATAAGCAAAAGGTCATGGTCAAGGGCTCAGCCTACTCTATGAGCAATGGCGACCAACCGGGGGTTGCCATGGGTGTGGTCTCCAACAAGATCATGGGCAAGTCTTATATCAAGAACCAGTCCTTCAACGTTAAGTTTGAGAAAAAAGGCGTTGGTCGACTCACAGATCCCCACGGAAACAACTGCGGCAGTGACCCACCGAACACGGTATCCCCGGCGGAAGCACAGCCACCGATGATGGGAATGGCCGGGCCTGATGCTGAAGCCCAAAAAGCGGCCTGTGAACGCCTGAAAGACCGACAGGTTCCGAAGGAGAAACGAAAGGAAACCGCTCATAAATGTGGGATGAGCCAGCGACATGCCAACGGCATTTCAAACGTTTGTGAGGATACGGGTCGGAGCGTAACCTTCCGGTCCACCAACGAGGCAAGTCTCAAACATATAAAAAGCGGTCTTCCAGCAAAAGGCTGTGACATCAAAGAAAAATCGATTTCCACAAAAAAACCCGGCGGTACGATTTGGAAGGCCTCCGAAGAGCACCAAGCCAAAATCAACGATCTTGGCCTGGACGGTTTGGTGGGAGCTTATACCGAAAGCGGAGAGCTGGTGGGGGTGAGAACAACTAAGGGTTCAATCGGATTTGACGACATACATCAAAGGCCGCCGCCCCCCTATAATGCATATACCGGAGACTATGACGCCCACGACATGTTTGATAGCGACGGTAGCCGAATTATGGATGGCACGACGGCTGAAGCGGACTTCACCAGAGACCTCAACCAGGGCATTGGCCGGGGTACGGGCGACCACAACGAGATGGTGCGGCACGGCCCACAAGCCAATTACTCGGATTATGTGAAGAACAATGATTTGGGGGATGGTGACCCACACCCCATAAAGAGCCTGCAACTCCCCGACGTCAGTAAAAAAGAGCCGTTAATCTGTTTTGACGCGAACGGGGAGATGTATGTACTCGAGGATGAGGCTCAACTCCGAGACTACTACACGTGCAAGGGGCAGCAGGTACCGTCGGAGTGGGACGGAGGTAAGCGAAAGTACATTGAATCTGAAATTGCGAAAGAAAAGGCATTAAAAAAGTAAGTACCCCACGCCTGCTAACAGCCCAGGCTCAGATCTCGGGAAATTGAAATGGTCCAGACATCAAGTCAGAGAGAAAGCATAAAGAATCGACTTCGGGAGATCGGCACTATTTTGTGGAGCCCTGATGCGATCGACTTGGAGAGGTCAGCACGCCAGAGTCTGAAGCGGGAAGAGCGAAATTTACTGCTTGAGTACGCTGAAAATCTGGAGCAGGTTGAGGCATCGAAGTGTCCAATCTGCGGTGAAACCGTGCGCATTACAATGGATTTGGGCGGGCTCCACGGGCCCTGGTGGTGGAAACGAAGTCCCGTCGACTTTCCCGCTGATATGGCTTGCGAGCACTATCTTTTTTATCAAGGTGCCATCAATTTTGGAGATCGTATCCCAACCGAGGTTACCGAGACGGTCATAGCCGGGCCTGGAGCGCCCTTCATTATCGAACGGGTTTTAGGGCTACCGGATGTCCGCGCAGTGGTGAGTCAACTGCAAACCGAGTTGCAGGATCGAATATTCCTCACGACCTATTTTTCACCAACAGCTCTTGCTCCAATGCAACTGCATCAATTTTGGCTGCGAGAAAAATTACCTATCCCCAATGAGGACGGCGACGTGGAATTTACGGAAGCGTTTTTCGACCCCTGGGAATTCAACCTCGCACCATGGTTCGAATCCAAAAAACTATTTTGGATACAACCTGATGACGCAACGCAGACGCTGTCATCGAGTACGCCAAATTTTTTCTCGGACGTATCTGCCACGCTAATGCGGCAGGTGTTAGGCGCTGGCGCTATCGAATTGAGGGAGGCGCCATTTGGCCAAAAAAATACAATGTACGAGAGACCGTGAACTGCAATGAAGCCCACTAGCTTACTGCCAGATGTCGTTGAAGAACACGCCGAGGAGGCCGCCTTCCTATGGCATCAGCGCGATATGGCCGTGCGCGCTCCCGACTTCGATCTTGACGACGTTATGGAGTGGGACGAAAGGGTTGACGCCCATCTAGACGGGCTACTAATTGCTGGGGAAACGGGCTGGGAGCAGGCCTCAGGGCTGGGATTTGAAGACCCTGGGGAATTCTTCACTGGCTTGTGGCTTGCGATCGCCCTAGGTAAAAAAGATTGTGTGGATGAACTTCTACTGGCATCCGAAGATAACTCGGAGGCACACCGGGCAGTGATCTCGGCCCTTGGCTGGCTGGAACCCGACAAACTTCAGGGTGTGGTAAAGGCACTTTTAAGCTCCGACAGCCCCCACCAACAGTACTTCGGCATCGGAGCTTGTGCCCTGCACCGCGTAAATCCGGGAAAAGCCCTCGACAAGGCTTTGGAGGGGGAATACCCAACACTCCGAGCCCGGGGCCTTAAAGCCATCGGTGAATTAGGACTGGTCGAGCGTATCACCGCGGCAGAATCTGACCTAGACCACCCGGACAACGAATGTCGGTTTTGGGCGTCTTGGTCTGCGGGTTTACTGGGTAGTGATAAGGCTATTAATAACTTAAAGTCCTTTGCTCGTGTTGAGGGTCCCAGGCGTCGTGCCGCTGTAGAAATGGTTATTAAGCTAATGCCGCCTGAGGCTGCACACAGCTGGATAAGGGAATTGGCAGCACAACCCGACGGACTGCGCTGGGCATTGATGAGCGCCGGCTATTTTGGCGATCCCTTTTATCTCGAGCCCCTCATGAAACAGCTTGCCAACGAGACAGTGGCAGCTGTAGCGGGAGAGGCCTTTGAAAATATTACTGGGCTCAATATTTATGAAGAGAGCCTTGAAATTATTCCTGAGGTTTTGCCCAGCCAAGCCGATGAAGATGAAGATGACGTGGACGAGCCGGAGGAAGATAACGAGGCAAGGGTTCTAGGTGACGACGAAGCACTTGTGATTCCTGATCCAGACAAAATGGCCGCATGGTATGAGTACAACCATCAGCACTTCACCTCGGGACAACGTCTCATTTGCGGCAAGCCCATTTCCGCCGAGCATCTTAATGAAGTTCTACGATCAGGCCAGCAGCGACAGCGGCGCAGTGCAGCCATTGATCTCGCCATTATGAATCGCGGTACCCCTTTGTTTGAGACACGTGCAAGAGGACAGGCTCAGCTCAAGGCACTTGGCAAGACTTCATAATTGCGCTGGCAGTAGCCGCTAGGCGCGAACGGATAGGGTTGTTGTCGCGGGCGGAACTCCCGCCCAATGCTTTGTCTCATAGCCACAAAAAATGCTGCACCATTAACCCTGAGTTTCTGAGTTAAAAAAGCGGGTAACGCCTCTAACCGAGGCGTTTTAATGCCTTAAAACTCGTAGCGAAGCCCTCCGCTAATGGTGTACTCACTCCAGCGGTCGTAGGCAAACAAGCGACCGTAGTCAACAAATCCAGAAAAGCCACCTGGCAACTGCACCGAGGTACCAATACGACCTCGATAATAACTCTTGTCGGGCTCGTCTACGGTGACAACCAGCTTGGCACCGTCAAGATCACCAACAAAGTTACCCGTGATTAGAGCGGCATCGTTGGCAAACTCGTGGGCAATATCGACCTCTACGTAAGGAATGATGACACCCCAAGACGCGCTAAATACCCGACTGACACTACCCGTAAGACGGCCCGTAAGCCAGTCCTGGCTTTGCCCATCAATAGCGACCGCCCAACCTGCACCGCTGGCGCCAGCATTACTGGCCTGTTCGGTGAAGGGGTCTAGCTCAGAGTCCAAATAATCAAGGCTCGCTCGAAAGGTGACTAACCATTCAGTCTGCACTGCATCCCAGCCCACGCCTACATAAGCACTGGTGGTCTCACCGTCATACTCGGCAAGCATTTGCTGAGCCACCTGCGTGCCATTGCCCAACACGTAGCCCACGCGCCGCGATTGATCGAACTCTGAGTCACCGTAGGTAGCGGAAAAATCTAAGTAGAAACGATCGCCATACAACGAGCCATAAACGCTGAAGGACGTTCCGCTTACGTCTACATTGCCCTTATCGTCAGCCAGCCGCGTTTCACCATCGGTAAAGGAAACTGCACCACCCAGCACAAAGTTATTGCTCACTCGGTAATCGAGCCCTCCTGTGATGACGGTTGTGTCCATTTTAAACGCCGAGCTGTTGGTAGACTCGTCACGCTCGGCTTTACTCAGCTCACCCGAAAGAAAAACGCCCCATCGGCTATTCGCCAACAACATGGGCTCTTCATCGCCACTCGCCCCCGTCGCCGGTAACAAAATATCGTCAATAGCATTGGCTATGTGATCACCACTTAGCCGGCTTTCACCATTGCTGAAACTCAACCCGCCCACAGAGACGCCTCGAGCACCGCCGCGCAATGCACTTATGCGATTACCAATATTTTGATCCTGCACAGTATTTGCGCGCTGTACCTGAGCATTGGCTTGTACCGCCCGCTCGGGGGTAATTTCGTTAAGCGCCTGATTAACTCCGCTGTCTTGGTTAATGGAAGCGCCAATCAATGCCTGACAGTCTGACAACAGCTGACCCGTTAGACCTTCCGATGTACAGGAACTGCTAATTGCTTCCGAGGTTGCGCCGAGTTGCTCATCACCCCCCGCAGCATCGAGAAGGCTGTCTAGCACCTCCTCTTTTGTGGGACAGCCCGTATCGTCAACTTGTGTATCCGGTGCCGTGTTAGGACATTGGTCAACGTCATTGGCAACACCGTCACCATCATCATCCCGCTCCGCTTGAGCACAACCCTGCGCATCAACCGCTTCACCCGCAGGCGTATTTGGACACTGGTCCACGTCATTGGCAACACCGTCACCGTCCTCGTCAATCTGGCTTTGAGAGCACCCTTGATCATCTACCGATTCACCTGCCGGCGTATTGGGGCATTGATCTACATCGTTAGCCACGCCATCACCGTCTTCATCGACCTGACTTTGCGCGCAGCCCTGAGCATCTTCAGATTCACCTGCCGGCGTATTGGGACACTGATCGACGTCGTTAGCCACG
>JAQWYY010000244.1 GCA_029253705.1 Luminiphilus sp.
GAGCTTCTGGGTGACTTTGAGGCGCTGGAGAATCTAACGCTAACACTGCGCCCCATTTTTTCTGAGGAAGTGGGGCCCCGCTTCTTGGCTTGGGCGGCGGCCAATGCTCGCGCTTGGGAAAAGGGAGAGAAACAAACGGGACTCACCATGGCCGGGCAGCGCTACTATCAAAAGACCTTTAAGTATCCGGCTCAGGGTTTCACGCGTCTGCGCAGTCAGTTTGCTTCGGTGAGCGAGCATCCTGCGTTAACAGAATTTCTACACGATACTGGCTGTCTGAAATTTTTAGAACCTAGCCCCTAACGCGGTTCCTCCAATAAATCGCCAAAGAAAAGGGTGTTGATTAACAGTTTTTGAGTGCCCCACCAAAAGGCTCTGAAGGTAACCGCGTCGAGAGCCAGCACTACGGCACCTTTACCTTGAGCATCAACAATGAGGCTTGCGGAGCTCGCCGCGAGGGTTTGATTTTCTTCAGACATATAGCCCGATAGCAACGGGGCTTCGCTGTATAAAATGGGCGTTGAGTAGGGGTTGTCAGAGCGCGCCATAAAGCTTGCACTGCGGCGAAACATTGGCAACATCTCGTCGGTATAGCCATAGCCCAGCGGGTGTGTGATATCGACGTTCCCTTCAAGAATAACGCCTCTAACAAGCTTAAACGCGGCCTCGTCTCGGGCTTCGGCGTAGGGTCGGCGGGTTGGGAGCAACGCTTCAAAGGCTTCAGTATCACGCTGTGCTATGGCCGCGTTGGCTTCCTTGCTAGCGTTCGATGCTGCAGTGGCACGCCAGTTAACGGCTGTTAGATCTTTGTCGTTTAGCCAGTCAATGGTGGCGGCACCTTGTGCCCACAGCACGCCACCATCGCCGACGAAACGTTTTAAGTTATCGACGAGTTGGTCGGGTGACTGCCTCAGCGGATTAGTCAGAATGACGTGGGTATAAGCGGTGAGATCAACGCGCGGCAATTGATGTGTGTCGACCATTGTCAGGGGCATTTTCACACGACGGTCGAGGAGGTGCCAGATTTCCCCGACGTCGTAGGCACTCGTTCCCGCCCCGCTTGCGATGAGTACCTTGGGCAGTTTGAGGATATGAAAATCTCGACTACCCAAGTCGATACCCTTGCTGGTGTGGCTGCTGGCTACCGAATAAACCGGTAAACCGTTGGCTGCAGCATTCTGCAACAGCGCGACTGCCTGACCCGGAATCGCGTCGTTGAGCTGGGGAGTGACCAGCAGCGCACCATAGCCGAAATCAATGTGTCCCTGTTCTATAACCGCAGCAGTAAAGGGTCGTTGAGCCACTCGAACAGTGGCGCCCGCTTCGAGCAGTCCGTAAAGCAACGAAGGCGAGGCACTGTCGCGCCAGTCTATGAGATAGCCAATGTTGGAGACCGCTAGGGTGGCACTCTGGCTCAAAAAATCTTGGGAGAGCGCTTTTGTGTTGACCCGACGCACGGGCTTGCGGGTGTGCTGCAAATTAAAAGCCCAAGGCAGCGTCCAAGTGGAGACGTCGTAGAAAACGTTTTCTTCGAACTCTAGCTGTCGATTCCAAAGTGTTTGCAAGTAGGTCGATTGTGGCTGATCAAGAGGAATGGCAATCGCCGAGCCGGCCCGATAGGTCTGGCCACCAACCTCAGTATCTTGGCCCAGGACTTTAGTCACAATGCCGTGGCCTTCAAGAATGCGTACAAACTCACGCAGCCGTGTCGGATCTCCCGTGGCGGCGGCTAGGTAGTAGCCCGAATCACCCTGGCTGGCGTTGTCCCGATAAAACGTTTGTTGGTACGCCAGTAATTCATCTTTGAGCTCAGCGGTGGCTTCAAGGGACGAAAGCGATGCCCTAAATTGATTGGTAATGGTGCCTGGAAAGGTGAGGCGGCCACTGCTGACATCTTGCCGGCTTCCTCTGGAGGACGGCTGTTCAAATAAAATACCGACGCAGCCAAATAAGTC
>JAQWYY010000273.1 GCA_029253705.1 Luminiphilus sp.
AACCATGTTTTCACCCAATGTTCTTGAAGTCCCTCAAGGTGCTGGCTCAGGATTTATATGGAGCAAGGACGGCCTGATCGTCACCAATTTTCATGTGATCTCTGGCGCCGATAAACTTACCGTAACCATTGCTGATGAGGATTTTTCCGCCGAGGTCGTAGGAGTTGCTCCTGAGCGAGATCTTGCCGTGCTTCGACTTTCAGAGCGACCTGATGACCTCACCGTTTTACCTTTGGGTGATTCTGCCGAGTTATCAGTCGGTCGCAAAGTACTGGCAATTGGCAATCCGTTTGGTCTCGATACCAGCCTGACTATTGGTATTGTAAGCGCCTTGGATCGAGAGATTCGCTCCCCAAGCAACCGTACAATCAGCGGCGTTATCCAAACAGATGCCGCCATAAACCCAGGCAATTCAGGCGGGCCGCTCTTAAACTCACTAGGGCAGTTAGTGGGTGTGAACACCGCTATTTACTCCCCCAGCGGCGGCAGCGCCGGCATCGGGTTTGCGATACCTGTGAATTTAGTCAAAGAAGTCGTCCCACAGCTCATTGCTTACGGCAAGATCTTGCGTCCGGTCCTCGGGGTTGAACTGGCCAGCGACCGGTGGACACGGCGTTACGGCATTGGAGGTGTTGCGATCATACGAGTACTTCGCGGGCTCCCAGCCGCAGAGGCCGGAATGCAAGGCGCAAGCCGAAATCGCCGGGGTGAAATTGTTCTTGGCGACATCATTACCCACATTGAAGATCAACCTATTCGCAGCCAAGACGACTACTTATCAGCGCTAGAAAAGTACAAGGTGGGGGATTCAATTTCACTGACCGCTAAACGCGGCGATGACACCAAACGTTTCGACGTCACCCTGTCAGAGACACGCTAATGACGCCGTCGAAATGGCTTCTGGGCGCTGTGGCCATGATCATCATCGCCTTTATTCAGTTTTGGCCGGCGTCTCTACCAATGGCCAACTCTCAGGATCCAAATTCTGCTGCGGCAACCGAGAGTGATCAAAGGTCGAACTAGAGACGGCGCCCCGTGATTCAAAGTCCCGCAGAAGCGACATTCCAACGGGGAACAAAGCCCACAAAGCCAAGAGATTTACAACGGCCAACAGCCCCATGGTGAGGTCGGAAAAACTAAAAATCGTGGTCATATCTTGCAGCGACGCCCAAGCAATCAAAGCCAAAACTGCAAACCTAAAACAATTAATTGTAATTTTCGGACTGATGTCAAAAAAAGCGATGCTGTTTTCACCCAGATAACAGTTGTAAGCAATACTACTGGTAGCGAATAACACCAAAGCAATACTCACCAGGGGCTCCCCGATTGGTCCAATATGGGTGGCAAGGGCACGTTGCGTGAGAGCTATTCCCTCGATCCCCTCTGCTCCCGGCTGATACAGCGGTGAGAGTAAGATGATCATGGCGGTGCAAGTGCATAGAACAATGGTGTCGATGAAGACGCTCAAACCTTGGATAAGGCCTTGAGACATGGGATGGGCAACTTCCGCCACAGCCGCCACATTAGGTGCAGTGCCTAAACCCGCCTCGTTAGAAAATAATCCGCGTCTGGCACCCTGCATAACTGCTGCGGCAACGCCCCCTCCGATCACCTCCTCAAAACCAAAAGCCGACGTCATGATAAGCGCAAATGCTGAGGGGACCTGGTTGATATTCATGATCAGCACAATGATCGCCACACCGAAATATCCCAAAACCATGAGGGGGACAATGAACTCTGAAAAGACTGCGATGCGACGAATGCCGCCAAAAATCACGACCGCCATCAATGTTGTTAACGCAGCTCCTGTTTGCCAGGCAGAAACGCCAAAAGCCGACTCAACCGACTGTGTAATTGCGTAAGCCTGCACGGCGTTAAAACCCAAACCTAGCGTGACCAACAGCAATAGCGAGTACACCACAGGCATCACGCGCCAGCCCAAACCATAGCGCATATAAAACGCTGGCCCACCGCGAAAATCATTATCGCCATGACGGCGTTTGAACAGTTGCGCCAGAGAACATTCGAATACACTCGTCGCCATTCCCAGCAACGCAATGAGCCACATCCAAAACAGCGCACCCGGGCCACCCAAGGTAATCGCCACCGCAACTCCCGCAATATTGCCGCCGCCCACACGGCCAGCAACACTCACCAACAGCGCCTGAAACCCGGAAATACCCTGTTTAGTACCGACAGCGCGACTCACCCGAAGCTGAGCAAACATCACCTTAAATAAACGGACCTGCACGAACCGAGACGCGAGAGTAAAGCGCAACCCGACTAATAGGAGTGCCGCTATGAGGACGTAGGTCCACAACCAGTCAGTAAGCGTTGCTAGCATCGAAATACCTTAGATCAAGCCTGAAATCAGGATAAATGCAATGGCGGGAACCGCCACGTAACGCACAAGCTGACGCCAAAGCGAATACACAAAAGGCGCAGTGCCTAGCTCATCTTCGCTGTGCACCCTAAGCATAAACCATCCGGCGAAGGTGGCAATAAGTAGGCCTCCTGTAGGCAATAAGACTTTATCGGGAATGGCAAAGGCAACGTCATTGAAGTTAAACCCTGCCACGGTGTAGCCAGCCCAAACGCCATAGGACAACACGCTGGCGACACTACAAAAAGTTACTGCTGCGACGACCACAGCAGACCCAACGTGGCGATGTAATCCAAATCGTTGGCTGACCCATGCAGTGACCGACTCCAACAAACCCACCATGCTGGTGATTCCGGCAACGGCAAGCATGACAAAAAATAGCGTCGCAAAAACGTGTCCCCCGGGCATTTGGGCAAAGGCAACGGGCAATGTTTTGAAAATTAGTCCAGCGCCACTGGCAACATCTAGGCCGTGATGAAACACCGCAGGAAATACGACGAATCCAGCGAGCAGCGCCACCAAAGTATCGGCGAGAACAACAATAATGGCGGCCCGAGTAATTGAAAAACCCTTGGGTAGGTAGGCGCCATAGGTCATCATTCCTCCCATAGCGACCCCTAACGAGAAAAAGGCCTGCCCTACGGCTGCCAACAAGGTGTCAGGACCGACTTTACTGAAGTCAGGCGTGAACAACCATTCCAAGGTCTCGACGAAACCACCTGCAAAAGCGTTGTAAATGCTCAGTCCAATAAGCAGCGCGAACATAAGAGGCATCATCACCGTCACCGCACGCTCAATACCGCCTTTCACCCCGGAAAAGATGATTGTACCCACAATGAGATTGCCCAATAACGTCCAAAACAGCATGCCACCACTGTTCGCCAGCAGGGCATCAAAGGCCTGAGATGAGGTCCCAGCATCAACACCCACAAAACCGGTCAGGGCGGCTTTCGATAGATACGAAAGAACCCAGCCCACCACCACAGCATAAGTAATCGCGATCGCAAATGCCGTGAGAACACCCATTCCGCCCACGAAGCGCCAGTGCTTAGAGCGACCCGACTCCTCAGCAACACGTGCCATCGACTCGGGGGGACTACTTTGCCCACGACGACCAATAATGAGTTCAGCGACCAGACAGGGCACACCAATACAAAATGCGCAAAATAGGTAAATTAAAACAAAGGCAGAGCCGCCATTTTCACCCGTAACGTAAGGGAACCTCCAAATATTGCCCAAGCCCACAGCGAAACCGACCGACGCCATAATGAAGGCAAAACGACTGGAGAAGTGTGCACTACCGCTAGCAGCTGTCATTGTGAGGGCTTCCTATTTTTATAATTGGCGCATATTTGTTTATTCATGCTTTCTCTTGGTTCTTGCCATCTTTCCACTGATGCCATCGGTTTATTACCTGTTTCATGCCTGTTGACGACCTAAATATTTGCATCAGTGAACCATGCGACGGCAATTGAAAAAGGATTGCTAGGTGGGCTCTACTGAGGTCGAAAATTAACGGGCCTGCCACCTAAAAACGTCCCTGTACAACCATATCAAATCCGGTAGGCGAAGGGACCGCCAATAGTTGCAGCGCATTGGCTAGTTCTGGATTCCTGGCTGCAGGCCCTGACAGATCGAGATCAATTTCATAATTGCTCTCTGCGGCAACAATATCACCCGCGACGATGAGAGCCCCCGACAGGGTATTGACTCGCCCCTTCACTCGATTGTGATCGCTCGATAATCTCAGCTGGTAATCGCCCAAAGGCACATCGCCAGCTGCGGCAGCCCAAACAGCATTCTGCCAAAGAATTTCTCCATCTATTGATAGAGGCTGGCCCGAGGCTATCGCTATTTCAGAAAAACTCGCGATGACGCGACCACCAATATAAAGCGGTAACAACTGACGAATCAGCCCGCTGTCAAAACGTGCGTGAAAATCTCTTATCACAACAGCACCCGTTAAATGCCCCGTCACAGCCCCAGTCAATTGCTGTCCTCCCCACTCCACCCTCATGGTGATCGTGGGCCGCAACAGCAGGAGAGACATCGGCGACAGCTGCCAACTCACCCGGCCAAGCATCAACGCGCCTTCGTCTAGCTGAACAATTCCTCGGGCTGCCTTGCCATTCCAGAGTGAACCTGAGACGGCGTTAAGCACAAGCTTCTCGGGCAGTAGACTCTCTATTATTTTTGCAGGTGCCTGCCAGAGAGAAAAGCAAATAAGCAAGCCCAATAAAATCAGGGAAACACTTCTCGACAGCTTCACCTCGGATCTGCAACGCGTATTGTTGCATTGACGCCACCTACGCCGGTGCTACGAACAATTGATGCATCTATAACCAATAAACCCTCGGTAACTTCCAAGCGGTACAGCCACTTAACCAGCGAATCATAATTCACCGCTTCAAAACGCACCTGCACCTCACCACGGCTATTGGGTTGAAGGCGCCTAACTAAAAGCCCTTCAAACTTACTGATTCGACTGATGGCTGCGGTGAGACTGCTTCGATCAGACGACTCCGCCGCAGAGCGCAGGGCAATCAGGCGAGTGGCTTTCGCATCAACACGAGTGAGCACCTCAGCAGCGCGTTCATTGTTAACAGCCATCTGCTGTTTCTGAGCAGACACCGGTAATATGATCAACTGCAAGATAACCCACACACCGAAGCCGAGACTCATCAACAGCAGATAAAGCTGCTCGCGCCGGGGGCGCCCATTGAACCAGTCACGCAACATCATAACGTCACCCTCAGCCGGGCCCTGACCTGCGCGCCCCGTTGTGCGGATGTTTCTAAAATTGCTTCCAAGCCGGCAGAGGCGAAACGTTCTCGAAGGGCCTCGATTTCATCATAGCTCGGAGCGAGCAAGTCCAATCTAAGCTCTCCGGCGCTCTCGCTGTAATTAATACTACTGAGCGTTAGTTCTCTACTTACAGCAATCGCCCGGCCAACTCGATCTAGAATTGCAGTGAACATGAGCCCTCTAACCCCCACTGAATATTCAGCAATTTGACGATCTAATTGCTTTTCAGCGTCGACCAGAGACCCTTTAGGATTTGCCTGGCGATAGCTTGTCTCAATAGCGCTACGCAGGGCGACATTGCTTTCCTTTAACCGCCAATATTGGGCGACGTCAGTTAAAACCTGCAGTGCAATAGCAATAAGCAGTGCGATTGTCAGAGGCTTCCATTTTTGCCACCAGCGCTTGAAGGGTAAACTTGGCGCGAACGCGCCCTGACGCATGTCTAATAAGACCTTGGTACTATCGACCAGCATCAAAGCCGTACCGAAATCTCCCAGGCGCCACTGCGCACGTCCTCGCCAATATTCGGGCAAGAGCCTTAAGTCACTCGACTGGTCACTGCCATACACGATCACAGTATTCGGCGACGTGGGCAGCGTATCTATTACCGGCGCCAGCAGATCGAGCTCTACCCGCGCCCCCTGATATTGATCCCACCTAAGAAGCACGGACTGTGCCTCTACTACTATACAGACCTCACCATGCTGCCAAGGCAACAATAGCGCCTCATGAAAAAAGGGCCCCTCAAAACGATCTCCCAGATGCTCCAGCCAAGAGGTCATCTCAGTATGCGAGGCCAACGCCACCACGTAGTGGTTTTCATCAAGGGCAGCGCAGGAAAAATGCATCGATTCAACCGGATCGATCACCTCATCTTCCAGCATAAACGGTAAAGACTGTTTGAGATGACGGTGTTCATCAGAACGGACTTTTATCTGTGTCAGTCGGGCCCGATCAGCGGGGACAGCAAAAATACAATTTACCGTCAAATCCTCTGAAATCTCCTCAATACTCACAGCCTCTTGACCCGCACGCCATAGCTGCACGCCCTGTGCACCGAGTCTAAGAACACCTGAATTTTCAGACGCCGTCATTCTGGTCGGGCCCTTTCAAAATTGACTTGGGTTTGTCGTAACCTTGAGGAGAAAGTATCTTCGAGATCTTTGTCTTTATCAAAGTTCCCCCTGACTACGGTAACGAGCGAATACTGACGCGCCATCCCGCTCCAAAACACTGTACAAGTGAAGCTCTCTCTGGGCAATCTCTACCGAGGCAGACAGCAGAAACCAGTCACTGCGCTCACCGAGTAACGTACTGAATTCACCGCCCTCTATCCCCGAAAAAAGGACATCCTCGAGCAACGTTTCTAAGGAAAAGATGCTGCCTGAGGCCCGAGCTTCTACAAGACGCAAGCCCTCTTCCTTGGACATAGGTTCAAGCGTGTCATTAACAGGCAGGCTACGTAAGACGGTGGCCGATGCTGTTAAGATATTGACGACTCCCCCCTCTTTCGGCCACACGGTTACAAAGGGTGCTAATGCTCTATAGATTTCGGGTGTAACACCCGCAATACTTCGGAGCTCGCTGACACTTGCCAACGGTTGTCCAGAAGTTCGATAAGGTGGAATAAGACGTTGGTAAGCTTCATCTTCGGCACCACTACTTAACCGCCTCGCGTCACTATCAATGAAATCTACGACTGACTGCATAATACCAATCGCTTGCTGGCGATCGACCTGCACACCCTCAAGAGCCCCCAAAAGACGTATAAACTGCCGTTGTGACGAGCTAAACCCCATTTCTCCTGAGGACTCATTAGAACCACCGCTCTCAGCAACGCCACTATCTGAGACCGAGGAATCGCCGTTAGCACTGGTGTTAGCACCGGAACCGACCAAGCCATTGAGGTTAAATCGCCCCTGAAGATCCTCCAAGCTGCCAAATAACCAACCACCCTCAACCAGCGGAAAGGGTGTCGCTGCCTCCGCCCAGAGTTCAGTCAAATCATCCACCGGCCTATCTCGACCCGCATCTGATCCTGCATCTAATTGCAGTGCGACGATTCCCAAAGATTCAGCACCGCGAAGATAGGCCCAGCCTTGCCCTGCAACAAAGCTGTTCGTTCCACGCTGCAGTTGCAGTGCAAACTCTCGTTGTAGACCAACAATGAGCGCTGAAGCGAGAGCAAACACCAACAGCGCAATAATAAGCGCAGCCCCGCCCTGTTGTTTTTTAAAGTGGGGGCAATGCATAAAGACGCTCAATTTCACCCCAATCACTGAGTTCCAGTCGAATCATTAAAGCTGCAGGCAGCTCAATCATGGCGTTTGGTTGAGAAACATCAGCGAGCCAGTTTTCAAGCCAAAGACGACGATCTAAATCTATCCCTCTATTGATTCGCAAAGCACTGATGTCATCAAGAAACAGCAGATCAAACCTCTCCACACCTTCGAGCAATGTCACTTCTCGAGGTTCTGAAGAACCCGATCGATCAAGTACTGACCAACTTGCCCGAATCAACCGATCCTCTTCCAGATAATAGGCAACACGCTGTAAAGTCGAACGCGGTAAATCAACAGAGTTGTGCCAACCGGCACGCGTTAGTGCCAGCATCTGCCTGGCCAACGGGCCTCCCTCTAGGCCAGACTCTCTGCCGCCAAACTCATCCAAAATCGGGCGGTCGACGACCTGGCGGATATCACTGGAGAGAACCTGAAAAACGCGATTCATTGTATTTATTTTTTCAGCTTCAGCACGAACCGAATCGACACCGACAATCACCGTAGACAAACTCACATACGCTAGAACTGCGATAACCGCGGTAATCGCCATTGCGACCAGCACTTCAATCAACGTGAATCCGCGCTGAAATTGCCTCACCGCCGACCACCCGGCGTAACGAAGGCGGTCAAGACATGCAACGGCTGTGTTCTTTCCGCTTCAATAGATACCTTAACGTCGACACGAATAAAGCCCGGAATTTCGGTCGCCTGCTGGTCAATCCACCAGTACCAATCCCGCTCTGCTAAGCGTGTCTCACCTAGCAACTCACCCTCAGGAAGAGCGCCTTGTTTCGCGACCACCAATCGCAACTCACTTAGTCGATCTGTGGCAACCCAACTCGCAATACTTCGATCCCGTAGATGCTCCGTGCCATCGAGTTGTTGGAATAGCGCAAGCAACAACGCAGGCACTGCAATCGCGACAATGGCCAGGGCCACCATGACCTCGACTAAGGTGAAGCCACGATGCCCCAATGGCTTACCGTTGATCAGCATCCGGCCTCTCGCCCGATGTTAATAACTTGAAATCACCAAAGAAATTCCAATCAACACTAAAAAGACGTTCCCTCGTATCTCGAGTCAGCCACTCGATGTGTCCTTCCGTGACCTCACCACTTGCAAAAAACACGATCTGCGGCGAGGGCCTTAAATCGGGATCGCGTCTACCAATGTCGACATTTGGATACTCTGCCAAGGTCAACCAGAGCTCAGTGTTTTGATCAAAAACAAAAGGAGTCAAAAGTTCACGGCTGCCTGTAGGCTCAGCCCAACCTTGGTCGTAGCGACGCAGCCAGTAACCCGTAGTCCTGTCCACCCCTTGGATAGACTTTTGCTCCAGATATAACCCATGGTCTACTCCTAACATCTCCGCCTCTGTTTGCACATAATTCATCAGTGCCACCAGGTGTGTCACATCCTCTTTCAGCGCTACGGTTCCATCACCGCGGCCTACATTAAGGCTCACTATAGACGTTAATAAAACAATGACTAATACAGCAATCAGCAGCTCAATTAAGCTGAACCCTTTTTCAGCGAGGGGGTTACGGCCATGGAGAATCGACGTAGATATTTTCAATCTAGGGCTGCTCCGAGCTCCAGTTACCCAAATCGGCACTCTGGGCCTCTCCTCCGGGCAAGCCATCGGCGCCGTAGCTAAAAATATCAACCTCGCCATTTTCTCCAGGGAAAAGATAGAGGTAGTTTCGGCCCCAGGGATCTACAGGAACCTCCTGTAAATACCCGCCCGCTTTGAAATTGCGAGGCTCAGGAGCCAAGGTGGAGGGCTCTACTAACGCCATCAAGCCTTGCTCGGTGGTCGGATAGTCGTAATTGTCTAGGCGATAAATTTTTAAAGCTGTTTCTATCGCTTTAAAGTCGGCCTGCACCTTTTGAATACGGGCGTCATCTGCGCTGTTTAGCACCGTCGGTGCGACAACGCTAATGAGCAACCCCATGATCACCAGGACAACCAAAATTTCTATCAGGGAAAATCCGTCCTGATGTTTCATCTAATTACCTCACCATTGTGTTCAGATCGAATATCGGCAGCAATATGGCTAAAACGATAAGCAGCACTACGCCACCCATCAACACCACCATCATTGGTTCAAACAAACCCATAACAGTACCCAAAGTCATTTCTAATTCGCGTTCCTGATTAACTGCAGAGCGCTCTAACATGGCCTCTAACTCTCCAGAAGCCTCCCCGGAAGCCACCATGTGAACCATCATCGGCGGGAAGAAATTTGCTTGTGATAGCGCTTTATTCAAACTTGATCCTTCTTGAACATTGTCAGCCACTTGTGCTGCCGCTTTTTGCAGCACGCGATTGCTCATAACAGAACCGGCAATCTGCAGAGCATCGAGCAAAGGTACGCCACTCGCCATCAGAATACTGAGCGTCGACGAAAATCGTGCTGTGTCAATGCCGACCAACACACTGCCAACGCCAGGTAATCGCAGTAAAAATTGATGCCACTTCAGCTGTCGCCGCGGCTCCAACAACAAGCGTCGCATACCCACAACACTAAGTAATAGCCCCACCAGCAAATATACGCCCCAGCTTCGCAGAAAGTCGCTGGTGGCAATAAGCCCCACGGTTAATGGTGGCAGTGCTTTCTTTGTGTGAGTGAAAATGCCAACTAATTCGGGGACCACAAAAACCATCAGTGCCGCGACCACACTCACCGCTACACCCATCAATACAAAGGGGTAAATCAGAGCCAACTTTAGTTTCTGCGCCGTAAGCTGCCGATTTTCTGTGTACTCGGCGAGCTGCTCCAAAACAGGAGCCAACTGCCCCGCCTGTTCCCCCGCATGCACCATTGCTCGATACATTTCGCCAAAGGCTTGGGGATACTGGGCCATGCCGCTTGCTAAGGTATAACCCTCGGAAACCCGGGACCGCACCTCCAAAAGGATCGATTTTATACTGGACTTACGCGTTTGCTCCGAGGCTGCCTGCAGGCATTCGTCCAAGGGCAACGCTGATGCCACCAAGGTTGCGAGTTGACGTGTTATCAGCGCCAATTCACTCGCGGATAAACCCGACTTAATAAAACTCAAGCGCGAAGGAGAGCCCTTAGCCAACTTGACCGACACGCCTCGAACTTCAACCGGCCGCAATTTTTGCACTCGCAACTGGGCACGCAAATGCCGCTCTGAGTCAGCCTCAAGGACCCCCTTAATTAAGCGGCCTTCGGCATTTAGCGCTTTGTAGCGAAAGGCACTCATATCAATGGCCTGGTTTCACTGAACTGTGGTGACGCGCAGAACTTCCTCGAGGCAGGTCTCCCCGGCAATGATGCGACGACGGCCATCAGCATCAATCCCCTGATAATTCTTTCGCGCCTGCGCCAACATAGCTTGTTCGCTAGCGCCATCATGAATCATCTCTCGCAGCGTCTCATCAATTTCGATCAGCTCATAGATCCCGGTACGACCGCGGTATCCCGTTTCATTACAGCCGGAGCAGCCCGCTGCGCGATACAGTATGGGATCGCTGGTATCAGTGAGGTCGAGCAACTCACACTCAAGGGAGCTCGGCGCATAAGCTTCTCGACAATCCATACACAGCAAACGAATCAGTCGCTGAGCCATGACGCCGAGCAACGATGAGGACAGCAAAAACGGCTCTACACCCATATCCTGAAGCCGTGTCACTGCCCCAATAGCGGTATTAGTGTGCAGCGTAGATAATACGAGGTGCCCCGTTAGAGAGGCTTGGACGGCTATTTCAGCCGTCTCAATATCACGAATTTCGCCGACCATCACCACATCAGGATCCTGACGTAATATTGCTCTCAAACCTCTGGCAAAGGTCATGTCTACTTTTGTGTTGACCTGCGTCTGCCCCACCCCGGGCAACATATATTCGATGGGGTCTTCGATGGTCAGTATGTTTCTTGAACTCTGATTTATCGAAGACAAACCCGCGTACAGCGTTGTCGTTTTCCCCGAGCCTGTGGGCCCAGTGACTAAAATAATGCCATGGGGCCGCGATAGACTCCTGCGATAGGCTTTATCGACCTGTCCATTCATGTTGAGCTGGGTAAGTTCCAGCTGCCCGGCTTGCTTATCAAGCAAACGCAGCACCACCCGCTCCCCGTGAGCCGATGGCATCGTGGACATACGAATGTCAACTGCATGGCCTGCAATACGAATTGAAATCCTACCGTCTTGTGGAATCCGCTTTTCGGCAATATCCAGCTTTGCCATGACCTTCAGACGAGAAACTAGCAACGGCGCCAGCATACGCTTGGGGGATAAAACTTCCTTAAGGACACCATCGATCCGATACCTCACACTCAGCCTGTCCTCGAAGGTCTCAATATGAACATCGGATGCCTGTTCCTTCACCGCCTGAGATAACACGGCATTAATTAAGCGAATAATGGGAGCATCGTCTTCGGCATCCATAAGATCCCCGAGATCTGGAATTTCCTCCACAAGACGTGCTAGATCAACGTCGGCACCAATGTCCTCGGCCATCTGCGCTGCTTCGCTTTGTGTCCGCTGATAAGCCAACGTGAGTTTTCGTTGAAACGTTTCAATATCGACAGCCTGAAGCTTAAACCCGACGCCCAAAAATCGGCGGACTTCCAAAAGCACTTCAAGCCTCATTGGCTCGGCGTGCAAAAGAAAGCACGCACCGCCAACCCATTCGACAAGGACTTCATTAGCCTTGGCAAAACTGAAGGGCAAAACGCTTGAACTCATCGGTGCATAGGCGGCGACCTCATCTGCCGCCAATGTGGCGATGTTCGAATCACTCATCGGCAGTGACTGACTTTCAGTCACTGCTCTTCCACCGCGTCTGCCGTTGGAGGCGAATCCGCAGCGGGCACTTCCGGTAGCTGCTGTATCTGCGTCTCCCACTCAGGCAGTACTGGAAGATTGCCATCGTCCAAGAACATGATGCCCCGCGCCCGCCTTTCCAACTGTTGATCGCGAATGTACCGATATTTTTCAGCCGTAGCCCCTCGCAAAGACTCATCATCGCGAACAATCGTCGGACGAATGAAAACCAACAAGTTAGACTTAGTAATGGACACGACGTCATTTCTAAACAGACGCCCTAACAGTGGGATGTCTTGAAGAAACGGGACACCTTGCTGGCTGTCTTGAACATCGTCTTTGACCAATCCGCCCAATACGACAACATCACCATCTTGCGCTAACACTTTGGTTTCAATTTTACGTTCATTGGTAATTACATCTGCTGCGGCCAAAAGTTGCTGACTGATACTGGATACTTCCTGAACAATATCCAGAACGACTGAGTCTCCTTCGTTGACCTGTGGCGTGACTTTTAGGGTGATGCCGACATTTTCGCGCTCAATGGTCTGGAAAGGATTTTGCACATTACTTGCACCCCCCGTATTGCTGTAGGAGCCCGTTACAAAGGGAACGTTCTGGCCCACAGTAATATACGCCTCCTGATTATCGAGGGTAAGCAAACTGGGCGTTGACAAAATATTGGCATTACCTTGAGTCTCCAAGGCGTTCAAAATGACGGACATCGAAAGATCGTCACCCACCACTCCCCAGCCCAGCGTCGTCCCTGGAACCTGTGACAAAGCACCCGCCAAATCCCTGACACCGATATCAGCATTACCGTTATCGTCGCCAAGCAGCGCATTACCAATTGCCGCATTGCGTTGTTGCTGAGCGCTGCTCGTGCTGACGTTGCTGCCAAATGCTCCGCTGTCATCAGCAAAAATCCACTGCAGACCCAGCTCTTGGCCTTCAGTGATTTCCATCTCAACAATAATGGCTTCAACCAACACTTGGGCTCGGCGGATGTCTAGCCTAGCAATAACGGCCTCAAGCGAGGCCATTTCATCTGCGTCAGCAGTGATGATGAGCGCATTAGTGCCCTCGTCAGCCTCTATGGTGGAGTTAGTGGTGCTTTGCTTACGGTCACCCCCCGCATCGAGCCTGCTCATATTTTGCATGACACGGGTAAGGACTTCTGACACCTCGGCAGCATCGGCATATTCTAGATAGACAACCTTGACGTTACCGCTTTGCTCTAACGGCGTGTCTAGGTATGTAACCAGCTCTTGAATACGCTGAGAATTGAGTTCATCTGCGGTGATGACCACGCTATTGGTGCGTTTGTCCGCCACCAGAGTCACTTCATCACTGCTCTCTGCTCCGTCGCCACGGGATTGCTGCTCAAGTGTCTGCAGCATTTTCACGACGTCTTCGGCCACTGCGTATCGAAGCTTTATCACCTGCGTGCGCTGGATAGCCGACCGATCCATACGGCCAATGATCTCGACAATGCGCTGAATATTAGACGCTAGATCAGAAATAATAATGGCGTTGCTTGGCGCGTAGGCCGCCATGTGAGCCTGCTGGGGCACAAGGGGGCGTAGTACTGGAATGAGCTTTGCTGCGGAAATATTCTCGAGACGAATCACCTGCGTGACGTACTCATCACTACTGCCTTCCTCTCCTCCAGCGGGGACCTCTACAGGCGATGAGCGCGCATCCTTATTTGGAATTACACGAATGACATTTCCCGTTCGAACCGCGGTGTAGCCATGCACATCCAGAATCGACAAGAACAGGTCATACAGCTGACTTTTATTGACTGGCCTCGAAGACACCACTTTTATTTTGCCCTTAACACCCGGATCAACAACAATTGTTGCGCCGGTCACATCGGCGACAAATTTAATGAGCTCTTGTATGTCCGTATCCTGCAGGTTGACCGTATATTCCTGCGCTCGAGTCGTTTGAACCGTTAGTGTAGACGCAGCAATAAGGACAAGAGTAAGCGCCGCAGCGAGTCGCATAATCGAAAGTCGCCCAGGCCACCCTTTTTCATGTAAGCACTTAAACGCCACCTTAACTGCCGGCAAAATTCCAACCATTATTCCTCTAACTCCGACTGCAAAGTGACGGTGAGCATGAGAGGTACGCTGCCACGCTCAATGTCAAAAGTAATTTCCTGCGCGTCGCGCATCATCTCGTAAAGGCGAGCCCCGTTTGAAGCATCAAGCAGAGAGAGCCCATTAACTCCAGTGATAATGTCATTGGGCTCAAAGCCTATCGCTTTAAAATCTTGGACATTTTTGGCTGGTGTCACGCGATAGCCACGCAGCCCCCCGTCGTCTCGGGCTGGTTGAATTGTCAGCAAATCGGAGACAGATTGAGGGCTTTCGTAAAATTTTTCACGATACTCATCCACGAGTTGAGCACCTTGCTTTGAGGTCCCCGTCGCAGTGACTGGTGCTAACTTCTCGCCAGAGCCCCCCCGCTGGTCAATCGAAGTTACCGGAGCAGGCACCTTAATAGCGCCAAGGGACGCTCTACCGTCTTTAAAAAGTTTAAGCAGTTCGTAGGTGCCATTGTTATCCAAGACTACGCTCGTCTGTAATACCTTTGCGAGTCGCACCCGAGCAGAAATTGGCAGCTCATCTCCCACTGCAAACGCTGCCTGCTTACCAGCGACTTCAATAATTGCGGTCCCTGCATCTGGCTCGCTGTCCGCTAAGGTGCCTACTAATATGAGATCAAGCCGCGTATCTTGAGCCCCCTTCTCAATACCATCAGGCACCGCATCCGGAATTAATTCCAAGTCCCCAATGGAGGTCGCACCCGCTGCGATACCAAATAATCCAAGGCCCAACATGTCTGGCAACGCCACCTGATTGGCCTTAGCTATTACATAGGCTGGATTTGCGGGATTAAGTACCACAGCCGGCATCGGAGCTATTGGCGAGCGGGGCCAAAACGCCCAAATAAGTGCGGACGCACTGAAAGATGCCCAAATAAAAATTACTCCAAATACCAGCGATTGAAATTGCGGTGACAACAGCATTGGGCCCACGCGGGAAGCACCCTCCATGAAGCGCGACTTAAACTCATCAACCTGTGTATGTAGTTTACTCACAGCACCCAACTCAACTCCATTAAGGTCATCAACCTTTCGGGCTTATTCAGCAATCTACAAACACCGAGGTTGTGCTAACAGCTTGGCGCAGGCAAACCCTTACCGCCCTCACGGCTTTCATGCACGCCACCAATAGTTTGCGCTTATGGCGGCAAAGTAGATCAGCAAAAGGCTTATTGAAGCTGTGCTGCTCTGGTGATCTGCACCTCACCTGAAATATTGCAGGCGCTGGCCTGCAACACAGAATCAAGCATCATCACCGATAACTCGGAAATCGCCCGCCCAGGGTATTCTTTAGGATTAACCGAAGCCCAACTAACATTAGGCCTAATTTCAATGGCCCCCCCAGCACCATCATCTAGTAAATCTCGACTTAACTCCTCTTGATATCTAATGCCAATAGCCTCTATAGAATTCGGATGTGCGTCTGTTACCACCACACCAAAACACATCCCATCCACACGACCCACCGCGTCGGTCGCACGGAGTCCACCCGCGATTTTATGTGCCACCTCACTCAACAACCGCCCTTGAATATGCTGTTGCGACAAGTTCGCCATACCTTCTAAGCCGCAGAGCCTGATAGACACTAAAGCAACATGTCGCCCGGCTCTGCGCGCACGACCAATCTCGCGGTCTAGATCTCGGGTAAAACCCTCTCTATTTGCGACCCGAGTCAAAGGATCAACCAGCATTAATTCAGACGTCAGCTGAGCACCCGCAGACAGGCGTAGGGCGACGGGCACCAACCTCATAAAATCAAAAAGCAACTCGAGATCTCCTGCATGACTAATCAGGTCCAGTCTGGGAGATCTAAAGTGCAGGCTGCCTACAATATGGCCCTGCTCGACCGCAGGCACAGCGACAACATCCTTTCGAGTTATTGCAGTGGCCATTATTGCCAGGTCAATAGTTTCATGTTCGGCTACATAGCGCGGAGCAACTTGATCGCTGTAGATGGCGGTTATTTTGGTAGAGTCGGGGGTCAGCATGAGAAAACCGTTTAGGTCAGTGGCTTCGCCAAGGCTGTTACCCAGCATACCCACAGGATCATGCAACCAAAACTCAATCTGCTCGCAACCCAATATTCGCCGAATGCCCGAAAAAAAGATGTCTAGCAAGACCGCAGGCCGATCTGACTCCAGCATGTCGGCCTGCAGGTCGGTTAGCGCCCGAGCCAAGTAGCGACTTACTTCAATATGCTCATCAAGGCCCGCTGGCGTGGGAGCCTGCACAGGGAGGCCCGGGGTAATCTCTTCTACAGAATATCCCGAAATACCAATGTCGCCGTTGTTACCACTCCCCCTTGTACTCATAGACTGCCTCAAGCTTCTATCTGTTTTGTGATTGGTGACAAAGAACCCTATACTGCCACCGTACCTGCGGGGTGGCTAGCGCCTGAGACACCGATATTCACTCGGTGAACCCGTTGAACCTGAACCGGATAACGCCGGCGTAGGGACAGGCTTAGCAATTTATCAGCAATGCTGTGAGTCTGCTCTATCCCGGTAAGGCGAGAAAAGGGATGACAAGATTCTGTTCCACAGCAGTCCAGCTCAAAAGCGCAGCCGTCGCACTTGTACTTTTTACAAATATCTCAGACGCCGTGGCATCTGCAGACCTCGAAGAAGTCATAGTTACGGCAACTTTGAGGCCTGAGCACGGAGCGCAGCGCTCGGTCACTATTTTTGATCAAGCACTAATTAATGCCCGGTCAGCCCAGCACCTAGAAGACCTTTTGTCCGCGGCTCCTAACGTCAGTAGTGCCAGCGGTGCTTCCCGCGGGCGCTTCATACAAATTCGCGGGGTTGGCGAGCGCAGTCAATTTGTTGAACCCGTTAATGCCTCCGTTGCTATGCTGCTTGACGGTATCGATCTAACGGGATTAGGCGCAGCAGCAACGACATGGGATATTCAAAAAATCGAAATTCTTCGGGGACCCCAAGGCACTTTACTAGGGGCTAACGCACTGGCCGGTCTAATCAGCCTTAACAGCGCTCCCGCCAATACCAAGCAGCTGAAATTTGCCCTGGGGGTAGAAAATAACGGTGGCAGCAGATTAGCAGCCGCCAGCGGTGGTAGTTTAAACAGCACCACCTCGGCACGGCTCGCCATAGAGCAATATCGCACCGATGGCGCGATGACAAATACCTACCTTTCCCGAAATGATACCCAAGGAAAAAATGAGGTCACCCTTCGAGGTGGCCTTGCTTGGCAAGGCATCGGCCAAACCGTGGAAGCCAATTGGCATTTTTTTGATATCGATAATGGCTACGATGCGTTTTCATTAGATAATACTCGTAAAACCCTTTCTGACGAACCGGGACGTGACACCCTGCGGAGCCATGCCGGGAGATTGAAATGGAGCGTGCCGGGTGACGTTAACCTATCGGCACAACTGAGCGTTGCGCAGACAGATACCGAGTACGCCTACGACGAGGATTGGGCCTACGTCGGCATTGCGCCTACGCTTGAATACAGTTCCTACGATACCTATCTACGTGATCGAGATATGCAAAGCTTGGAGGTTCGTGGGGACAGCGACCACCAGGACTGGCGTTGGACTGTGGGGGGCTATTTAAAGCATGAGCGAGAAACCTTAACCCGTCGATACACCTACCTTGCAAATGAATTTGATAGTGGCCTCACAGTGGATACGGGTGCGATTTTTGGACAATTTGATTTGAATTTGTCTACCAACGTTACCGCTTACTTAGGTGGGCGATTAGAACAGCGCAAAGCAGACTACGCCGATAATGCAGGGGTGGACAGCAACTTAACGAACAACCTGTGGAGTGGCAGGATTGGGGTTCAATGGGCACCATCTGACCAACAAAACCTGTACTTGAGCATCAGTCGAGGAGTCCGCGCTGGTGGCCCTAACAGTGCATTGCTATCCAGCTTGCCGACCCTGCAGGCGCGCATTGCAAGCCCTGCGACAGAACTTGGCCAATTTGAAGAGGAATCACTGATTAATACCGAAGTCGGGTGGCGATGGCAGAGTGCCAATAGGACGTTACAAAGCGCACTGACCCTATTTTCGATGGAGCGGCAAGACCAGCAGGTGAAGCAGTCCCTCAACCTGTCTCGAGAGGACGGCAGCACGCAGTTTATCGAATATACGGATAACGCCGCAAAAGGACATAACCGCGGCGTCGAGTGGCAGAGCGCGTGGACGCCTAGTCCTGAACTACAATTGGCGGCCTCCGTGGGCTATCTAAGGGCGCGCTTTGACAGATATCTCACCGCCACAGGGGAAGATCTCTCTGGTCGGGCACAGCCACAAGCACCTGAATGGATGGGCAGTATTCGGGTTAAATGGAATTTTGCCGACTATTGGTCGGCGGGCGCCGAGATCACCGCTATGGACAGCTATTTTTTCTCTGATCGACATTCCGTCCGCTCCCCCGCAAGGCAGATTGCAAATGCGCATATCGACTGGACATGGAATAGCTGGCGCGTCTCATTGTGGGGACGTAATCTATTCGACGAAACCTATTACACTCGAGGCTTCGGTAGTTTCGGCAATGACCCCCGCAAGGGCTATGTGTTGGAGCCCTACTACCAGTTTGGCGAACCCAGAATTTATGGCATTACCCTCAACTACGAACGCTGAAATTTTTACAGGATACCGGTAGTTATGGAACTCTCTGCTGAACTGAGTTTGTACCCGCTAACAGGTGACGTGGACACATCTGTTTTAGCGTTTATCGACGACTTGCACGAGTCAGGCAAAATCTCAGTGGTCACCAATACCATGAGCACACAAATTTCTGGTGAATGGGATGCCGTCATGACCGCGGTTAATCTCGCCCTCAAACGCAGTAGCGAGCGCATAACTCGTCAAGTTTTAGTGGTGAAATATTTGCCCAGCCACCGAATTGAGATTGGCGCGGAAGGGTGAGTAATGAGCTGGGATGAACCCATAGCAGTAGCTTTGGCCTTGGCATACGTTGTTTTTGCAATCAAGGAACGGCGCTTTGCCTGGGTTTTAGCAGCTGTCAGTGCTGCTTTATATCTGCGGATATTTTTTTTGGTAGGCCTGATTATGGAGGCCAGCCTGCAAGTGTTCTACATACTCATGGCAGTTTACGGGTGGATCGCTTGGGGTCGCGACCAGAGTACGGTGCAACTTCCAATACAGCGCTGGCCCGTTCGCCTGCACTTGATGCTTTTAGCTGGGGTACTCCTTCTGGGCACTGCGCTTGGACTACTCATGAGTCAATTTACTAATGCCACACTTCCAATTCCAGATAGCATAACAACGCTAGCGGCTCTGTTGGCAACCTGGATGGTGGCGCGCAAAGTGCTAGAAAATTGGCTCTGGTGGATCGGAATTGATTTGTTATCCATTGTGTTGTTTTTAAATAGGGGGCTAGATCTGACTGCCCTTTTATTTGCAGGCTATGTCGTTTTAGCTGCTGCCGGGTGGCTCAGCTGGAGACAACATTACCGGGCTCAAACACAGTGCCCGTAACGTCAGAGGAGCTATTGCAACAACACGCTCTGGAAGACTTCAGAGCATGGACTACAAAACAGCCAATAAACACTCAACCACGAATTGCTGGAAAGCTAAGTCGGGGCTCTGGGCATACCACCATACTTGTGGCTGCTGACAATGCTGCCGGTAATAAATTTTTTGTCCTGCGCTATCGCACCCACCCATCAACCCCACTGGGGCTTTCCTTCGGACAGGAAACCGCCTGCATGCAATTGGCTTATGAGCAAGGACTAGCGCCACAGGTCGTATGGCAGGATATGGATCAGCAGTCTATGGTGATGGAATTTCTGAATGAATCAGGCTCTGTTTCCTGCGAAGAATTGGCCAACCTTGCCAAATCAATTCACCGCTTGCCCCCTGTCACACCACCGTTAAACCTTCAGCACCAAATGGAGCATTACTGGCAGATTGCCCGCGACCGAGGTAACACTGCCTCTGTGTTGGTAAACCCGAAAGAACCAGCACTAGGCGCAGCCATTAAAGCGTTGGAATTTGAAGTCCCTGTGACCTGTCACAACGATCTAACTCCACCCAATATTCGCCGCAGAAATCGAACCATTGTTGCCATCGACTGGGAGTATGCGGCCACTGGAAGTCCACATTTTGATGTGGCCACGCTGTGCGCTGGATGGCCCGCCATGAATAGGCAGGCATTGGCGCTGGCAATTCTCGGTGATCAACTTTCTCCACCATTATTTGATATTGCCACCTACTTTTATAAGGCCCTAAGTTGGAATTGGCACCGAGCAGCAGGTGAAAAAATCAAAAATAATCAAGCACCAACATCCATTCTTCAACGTCTGGCCGCCAGCTTATGAAACCCCAATGCCACATTGTTGGCCCAGGTGCTTTGGGAGGAGTGTTTGCCTTCAGATTAAAAGCCGCGGGTTTCCAGGTGTCCTTAATCGGGCGACGCTCGGCCGCAAGCGAACAAGAGCTGACCTTGCTGTCTTCAGCGGGCAAGAAAACTGCCACGTTCCCCCTGGAAAGTTCGGAGGCGACTGAACCTGTAAGCCTGCTCTGGGTCACGACCAAGTCCTATGCAGCGCTAAACGCCGTAACACGCCTTCGCCACAGATTTACCCCAAACACCGTCATAGTGACTTTAAGTAACGGGATGGGATACCACAGTGTTTTATCTGAGCTTGTCTCAGGACGACTTATTGCCGGATCTACGACAGCCGGATGCAGTTCACCCAACTTTCAAACACGGAAACTATCGGGCGAAGGCAAGACTCGATTGGGTTGGTGGACTGGAGCAGAGACACTCCCCGAATGGTTTGCAAGGATAGAAGATACCCCCTGGTGCAGTGACTGGGAGCCCAATATTGAGAAGGCCCTGCTCGAAAAGCTGGCCATCAACTGCATCATCAACCCCATGACCGCATTACTGAACATTCCAAATGGCAACCTGATCGATGACAGTCACAAACCCAAGCTGGACACGGCCATCAGAGAAGTGGCCGCTATTTTCAATGGCTCGGGACACACTGATATTGCAAAGAACCTCTCGCAGCAAGTTCTCCATGTGATCTCAGATACCGCCCAAAACTCCTCTTCAATGCGCATCGACCGACAGCACCAGGCAAAGACGGAACATGAGGAAATTTTGGGCTACTTACTGGAGAGCTTCGGCAACCCAAAGAAAAAAGAAAAGCCCGAAACCCCCCTGCTGTGCAGTTGGCTCAGCGCGCTGCGACAGCCCTACCCAAGTTAGCAATCACCGTTTCCCAAACCTCTGTTTGCTCAGAAGCCGTAAAGCTTTGCTGATGAGGGTGACTAGCACCATCCACCTTATGATCTACCGACAATATGCAGGTGTAGTGATCACAGTCGAGCTCTGCAGTAATGGGCTGTTGGAGCGCTGTCAGACGAACCTGTTTTCCCAGAACCTGCTCTATTTGCCTTGAAAGCCAACTATGACTGAAGCCCCGGGGCAACTTTGTGTTCGCTTCGACCTTTACCGTGTCTAAAACCAAAAGTGGTACCCGGGCAAAATTCAGGTAGCCAGCAAGGCCAGATAGGACCACCAATAAAATCGGCGCCAGCAAGTGGTGAAAACTATGTGGGCAGGAAGAAAAATCAAACATTCTGCGCCGTTTCTGCGTTGGCAAGCAGTGTGAGCCAATAACAAATGATCGGTCTCGCGCCTGTTCAGCTGGACTAGGCAACCTCGATACACCTTCTAACCCAGCAACTGCGCATTGGGCATTGGTCACATAGGTACCCAGAACACCGCGAATCTCCGGAGGAAGCAGGCGCAGCTGCTGGCGAATGCTTTCGCTCAATTGTTCCAGCATGCCAATACTGCTCTGTGCCCCACTCGTCAACGCTGCTGCGATATCCCAAAGTAAATTGCCACAGGCAGAGCACTGTTCAGGCTTCTTTGCTCTGATCACAACCATTTGACCAGTGGGGTCACAAATAGTCATCGGCAATTCTGCAGCTAACAGCCAGTACAACACGCAGCCTGCGGCATATTGATCATCAGAAAACTGCAATTTTTTCGCAGTAGGCTCTGTGTCTCTGACAAACCCAGGGACCCCCAAAACTGACCTCAAAGTACCGGCAAACTCACTGCTACTAAAATCAATGAATCGAGTTTTACCCTCACTATTAATTAAGATATTGCTTGGCGAAAGATCTCCGTGAACCAAGCCGGCAGCTTCAAGGGCCTTTAAAGAGTTAATCAAGTCCACAGCGATTAGGAGCATATGACTTTCTCCAATCGTGATATTTCCCTCGGCTCGCAGGCGCTGCAGAGAAATCCCTTCGACAAACTCGAGCAATAGCCAGACGGTATGGTCAAAGTGCTCAACGCTATAAACCTGCGGCACAACCCATGTCATAGCCGCCACCCTCGCCTGAGCGGCAAAGGTGGCCTCCAACCTGAGATAAAAATCTTCGCCCCTTGTTAGCTCCATTTGAAATCGTTTGCTCACAAGCTTTCGATTTAACCTCGGATCATGAGCTAGCCAAGTCATACCTTGGCCCCCGCAACCCAAGAAACCCAAATTCTCAAGGGGTGGAGGCAACCTTACTGCGTCATAACAACGATCACCTGCATTGGTCTCAAACATGTGTGGTGAGCCCCAAACGACGAAGTCGCGGTCGCAGAGCATGATGAGAAATCTTTAGTTCCAGCGCCGCGGCTTTGATTGATTCAACGCGCCCAATGACTTCTAGTATTTGTGTGTCGGTGAGGTCATCCACTGAAACAAAGTTGTCGTGGGTCTCCAGTTTTCGGTAAAGCGCCTGCCTGGACAGACCCAGTACCGCTGCAGTTGCAGTAATCTCATAGTGCTGGGCCCGATAAACCTCCTCAATATGCTGATCAGATAGTGACTGAAACGAAGAGACCTCTCGGCTGGCCCTAGCCCCACTGTTTAAGGGCAAAAGAGAACCCTTGTCCTGCGCTACCAACATCACGGCATGTTTTAGTTCGCGGCTATTGCCAGGCCAATCGTGGGTCAATGCCTTGTAGAAAAATCGAGCCCAATGGGCAGCCACCTCGGGCATATCCGCCGATTTACAAGGGCTCAATGACTCGGGAACATCAACTTCTCCGTCCAGCATCGCCATTGCCTGGGGTGCAATGTCCTCGGGTCGCTCGCGCAGCGGTGGTATCAACAGTGTAAAACCAGCAATTCGGTGATGAAGGGCGGTTCGAAACCCATTTTCCTCCGACGTCTGCTGGTCTGTTGCGGCGACAATACGGACATTCACCCTCTGTGATACCCCGCCAAGAATTTGCACCTCCCCTTGCTCAAGGGCTCGCAACAGCTGCACCTGTACTGCAATGGGCGCATCTGCAATTTCATCTAAAAATAAGGTGCTTTTGTTGGCTCTTTGAAAAGCACCTTGGCGATCAATTGCGCCTGTATAGGCTCCTCGAACACTGCCAAACAATTCTGCCGCAGCTAGGCCCTCGGGAATTGCCGCCAAATTAATGACCACCAACGAATATGAGGAACGCGTGCTTAGATCATGAACAGCCTGAGCGACTCTCTCTTTACCAACACCAGACTCACCCTGAATTAAAATAGGCAACGTCGTTGGCGAAACGAGAGCAATCTGGTGCCATAACCGTGCTATTTCAGGAGAAGCCCCTGGCAACAATTTTTTTAAAGCCTCAGGAGGCAGTTTTTCTTCGTCCGCATGGCTATTAATTAAGCGCAGCACTAGAACTACTCCGTGCGACAGTCTTATTGGAACACCCCTAACAAGAGCCTCATGATCTGCAATGAAGGCTGCATGTCCCTGAGCGCCTATTCGAACCTCAGCGTGCGCTGCAGATTCTACGCGTAGACTAAAAGAACCCTTGGCGTGCTTTGGAGTGTTGGGCTTTAGTCGGCAAGCCAAGCGACTCACGTGGAGGTTTTCTAAGGGGCGCTGATCGCTAAATGGCGGAAAATGCCGGCCAATCGAGAACTCCTCTGGAATCGTCTCTGGACGATCAGCATCCCAAGCTCCTAGGCTAGCCCAATGCCCAATACGCGCCAGGTCCGGATGAAACACGATAGTTAGACGCAGCGTAGAAGAATAACCGCCTTCACAGAGACCGATCGTACGCAGTACAGGTTTCGTCACTACATTTTTCGACACAGCCATGACCACCTCCCGGCCAACCCAATTGAGGCTGGCTACTTACGGTTACGCTGGCCTTAGCGCAATTTGATAATTGTCCTTATTGCTCCGACAAAATCAGGAGACAATTACCAAAACAGAAGCCACCACAACCCAAACCACTAGAGCGCGTTTTAATAGCTCACGAACGTGCTCCACCTGCTGGCCCGGCGCCGCCTCACCCCCTGGGCACGCCAACTCAAACCCTTGCATCAATAGATCGGCTGTCCTGATATCAGCATCTAATGCCTTGCTCCAGAACAGTGGTCGAATACTTTCAAAGTTACCGATGGCACCGAAAGTCAGCAGCAATACCCGGGAGGGAAGCCAATCGAGGATATGCAGCAAAGTGGCCAGTGGAACTTTTCGATCGCCCACGCCCAAAACAACTAATCGGTACCCAACGGCAAAAAACGGCCCGAAGAGTAAGAAGTAAAAGACCGGGGAGAACCAGCGTTGAAAACCCATGTAGAGCAAAAACTGAGACCCCTCTCGCTCGGCTGACACAGCGTCATCTATGTTAGGAACATGATGACCCGCGGCCTCCAACGTTAGCAGCGCCCCCTCGATATCACCTGCTGTTAGTCTGGATCGAAATCGATCAAAAAGGGCAGGCCAATGAAGCCGGCCAAAGCTGAAAAACAATGCAGGAGTGCCCAATAGCAATACCGCTGCAGCACCAAACATTTCCTCAAAAATGGCGTAGACGAGCGTAAAGGCCGCGCAAGGCACCACCACCATTAGCACAAATCCCAACCAAAAATCGGGCTCTAAAGCATCGACTCGGCGTTGAAGGGATTGGTACCACTGATCGTTATGCAGCGGTCCACCGGATCCAATCGCGAGATAGAGTCCTGTTGCGATAAGAAACGCCAGATAAGTCATAGTTTGCCTATCTCCTTATAAACCGCCCAGCAATTACACTGCTGACATGAAAATATTATAAAATTGCATTGCGTCAAGCAGCGGGGCTAACCGTTACTCGATGAATCCGCCAACCGTTGCCAATCAAAACACGCCCCAGGGTCAGTCTTCCTACCCGGGGCTATATCACTGTGGCCTACAATATCACCGTGATCTAGAGATGGGTGGTACTGTCTGAGTGCTTCGATCAGTTTACTTAGCTGCGCGTACTGAGATTCAGTGTAAGCTTCGTCATCGGTACCCTCAAGCTCGATGCCAATGGAAAAATCATTGCAGTTGTCTCGCCCACACCAGTGGGATTCACCGGCATGCCAGGCCCTGTCGCTCGTGGCTACAAACTGTAAAATTTCGCCCAATCTATCGAGCAAAAAATGTGCTGAGACGCGAAGATGGGCGATACTTTCGAAATAGGGGTGCAATGTTGGATCAAGTGCATTGGTGAAAAGTGCTTCGATATGATTTCCTCCAAACTCTCCCGGAGGCAATGATATGTTGTGCAGCACAATAAGCTCTGGATGCTCTTCATGGGGACGGCTATTAAAATTGGGCGAAGCAACTTTTCGAGCTCCAGCAAGCCACCCGTCAGATATTGTCCAATAATCAGGATTCGTCATCACCTTTGCATCTTATCCCATGAGAGCAGATCGCCCAAAAAACCAAAAAACGGAGTCGTTATGTTAAGCCCGCAGTACATCCAGCAACTGGTAGACCTCGCGCTGGAAGAGGACATTGGTAGTGGTGATATCACCGCTGAGCTTGTTCAATCTAACAGCCTCGCCAAAGCTTCAGTTGTGACCCGCGAAGCTGGGGTGCTTTGTGGCAGTATTTTTGTCAATGCGGTTTTCTCAACGCTAGATCCCGACATAACCATCGAGTGGTTTAAATCTGACGGCGATTCACTTGAGCCGAATGACACTTTGTTCAGCGTCAGCGGCAACGCACGAAAAATTCTGACGGGAGAACGGACTGCCCTCAATTTTTTACAGCTGCTCTCGGGCACCGCCTCGTTAGCAAAGCGCTTTGCCGACCATGTAGCGGGGACGGGTGTTCGTCTTTTGGATACGCGAAAGACAGTGCCTGGGCTCCGCTTAGCTCAAAAATACGCCGTTACCTGCGGGGACTGCCACAACCATCGCATAGGCTTGTACGACGCTTTTTTAATCAAGGAAAATCACATCGAAGCCTGCGGCGGCATTGCCGCAGCAATCTCTGCAGCCAGACAGTCGGCACCCGGGAAAATTGTGGAAATCGAAGTTGAGACTCTCGATGAACTGCAGTTGGCTCTAGGGGCCAAAGCAGATCGGATCATGCTCGATAACTTTAGCGAGGCTATGCTGAGGGATGCCGTAGACGCCAACGCTGGGCAATCTGAATTGGAGGCTTCCGGCAACGTTGCGGAGCATAACCTTCGCTCTATTGCCGAAACGGGTGTCGACTTCATTTCTATCGGTGCCCTGACCAAACGTGTCGAGCCATTAGATCTTTCAATGCGATTAGAGTGCTGACAACGCGACAGTAGCGAGGCGAAAAAAAACCCAACCGCAATGACGGGCCTGGGCTAGCGTGGACTAAGGTTCCGGCAGAGAATAAAAACCAGTATTTTCCACGTAAAGCTAACGCCCTATCCGCCCCCTGAATGGATAGGGCCGCTTGCGACCAAAACCCCGTTACGGTCCGCATAAATCCAATGACCAGGATTAACGCTGATGTCACCCAAAGTCAGATTCACGTCGCGCTGTCCCTGTCCAAGCTTCTCTGTTTTCACGGGCACGACGCCGAGGGCATAAACACCCAGGGAAAGGGTGTCGATAATTTCAACGTCTCGAATGGCCCCCAAGACAACAATGCCCGCCCAGTTATTTTGGATGGCCTTTTGGGCGAGGTTGTCCCCCAGTAGGGACCTCCGCAATGATTGCTGTCCGTCAACAACCAAGACACGGTCCTCTCCCGGCTCAGAAACTGCCTCAGCGACCCGTGAATTATCTTCATAGCAGGAAACGGTGGCCGCAGGCCCTGAAAAACATTCGATGCGCCCAAAACGTACAAACTGGAAAGGCAATACCTCACACTCTGGATAAGCGTCTGACAAATCGGGCGTCGTAAAATTAGCGGTACTCACAAAAACCGCTCACAGCCAGTCGAGGGAAAAACTGGAAAGTGTTTCGCCGCCATCCAAAATCGTGCCCGCATGAGCCTTACATCGAGGAAGAATACGCGCGCCATAGAAGGCTGCCGTGGCTATTTTACGTCGACAAAAATCATCCTTCCCATCAGCCGCAAGCTTGTCAGCAGCCACCAAGGCCGAGCGAGCTAACTGCCAGCCGCCAAATAGGTAACCGGTTTGCATGAGGTAGTCAAAAGCCCCCCCAAACGCGTTGAAGCGATCTGAGCTCATTTGGCCAAGCAGATATTGCGTGGTTACGCGATGCTCTGCCAAGGTACTAGTGAGGGCTCTACCCAACTCATTCAACTCTGGAGGTGATGCCTGCGCCAACTGGTCTGCTATCTCAGCTATTTCCGCATGCATCGCCTCCATCGCAGACCCACCATCCCGAGCCAGTTTGCGATTGACCAAGTCTGCCGCCTGAATGCCGTTGGTACCCTCGTAAATGGGGGTGATACGAACATCACGCAAATACTGGGCTGCGCCGGTCTCCTCAATAAAGCCCATTCCCCCGTGAACCTGAACGCCCAGTGAGGTTAGCTCAACGCCTATTTCTGTACACCAGCCCTTAATGACCGGAATCATAAGATCAATACGCTGACGCTGCTCGCTCTTTACATCGGCTTCT
>JAQWYY010000164.1 GCA_029253705.1 Luminiphilus sp.
ATCGCGAGTATTGTTGAGTCCGGTGCCACTATTGTTGGAGGCAGCGATTGGAACGTGAGCTCCCTCAATCCACTCGATGCCATTGAGGTCGCCATTTTGCGACAAGACTGGATGGCCAATGACGCACTGAGTACCGAGGAGCTCAGCCAGTTGGATGTGTTGAATCGATCTGAGCGGGTTGATCTCGATACCATGCTTAAGGCCTATACCATTAATGCGGCGTGGTCGATGCACCAAGAGGCGGTGACGGGCAGCCTGACGGCTGGCAAGCGGGCTGACATAGTCATTCTCTCGGAGGATCTGTTTGCGATTCCGCCGCAGCGCATTAGCACAGTGCAGGTAGAACAAACGTTTATTGATGGGCAACGGGTCTATTCGAATGAGTGATGGCTAGGATAGACCGCCGCTAATTTTGACCTCCGGGTATTCGAGGCCTTGCACAGGCAGCCAATTAATGCGGCTGCTGACGCGGGCCGCTACACCTTTTTCCCAGGCAAATTCAAGAAATTCGCCGTTTGCACGCAGCGCACAGAAAAGGTACGCTTTTTTTCAACCAACAATAAAAAATTGGCTTTATCTCTCAAGAGTTGAATTCTATTCATTAAAAAAGGTAGCTCGTATGTCTGATTCATCAGGTTTCCAACGCACGCCGCTAGCCGCAGCACTCGGTTTTGTACTTCTTCCCATGGTCTCAAGTCCCGCTTTCGCTCAGCTAGAGGAAGTCGTCGTTACAGCCACAAAGCAAGCTGAAAGTCTGCAGGATGTCCCAATTTCTGTGAACGCCCTCTCAGGCGACTCAATGCGTTCTCAGGGCATTATGACTTTTGACGAATACGTAGACTTTCTGCCCAATGTCATCGACGCCGGTAACGCGCCGGGCATGAGAGAAATTTATATTCGCGGCTCAGCAACCGAGCAAGGCTCGGTCACTGTGTCATCAGCACAGGGATCAGCTCCCGGTGTAGCACTGTATTTAGATGAGACCCCCGTTTCTTTTGGTGGACGTAACCTCGATGTTTATGCCTCTGACCTTGAGCGCATCGAAGTGCTTGCTGGGCCCCAGGGAACGTTATTTGGTGCCAGCTCTCAGGCCGGCAACATGCGGATGATCACCAATAAGCCCGTAATGGGTGAGATGCAAGGCCGGGTAGATGTGGGCATGTCGTCGACTCATGGTGGCGACAACAGCAGCAACATCGAAGGCATGATCAATATTCCAATCGGTGACAGCCTGGCCATTCGAGCTGTCGGCTATAACAACCGTCAGGGTGGATGGATCGACAACACCCCGTCTACCTTTACGCCGTCAGGCCCGGTTATTGACCGTAACTCGATCGGCTATGGACCTTACTTCAGAAATTTCCCTGACACGGTGGTCAACAGCGTCAGCAATACCGACGAAGTGAAAGAAGATTGGAACGAGGCGACCTACACAGGCTACCGAGTCGGCGTTAAGTGGGACATCTCTGACGACTGGAGCGCGCTGGTACAACACTCGTCGCAAAAGCTCGACGTCGAAGGATCGTTTCTAATCGACCCAAGCTTGGGCGATGATAAATCGGCCAAATTTCAACCAGAGAGCAACGTTGATGAATTTGATTTGACGACTCTGACTATCGAAGGGCGTATTGCTGGTCTCGATATTGTTTATGCCGGTGGTTACCTCGATAGAGAAATCGACTCTCTGATTGATTACACCCATTACAACAATGGTGGTGGATACATTACTTACTACCTGTGTAGCGGTAACATTTATGCCGCACCCGGACCCAACAACCAAAACACCTGTTTCGATCCAAGAAAGGCATACCGAGACAAAACCAGCAACGAGCGCACCACCCACGAGCTGCGCATCAGCACTGATCCCGATCGACGTTGGCGCGTTATGGCTGGAGTTTACTTCAGCGATGTAGAAACCAAGACATTGGGTGAGTTCCAGTATTACTCAACAGGAGACGCCTTTAGCGATTTTCAGGTGAATTACTATGGTGCTGCGGCCCAATCACCTTATGATCTGGCAAACGAGACGATTCCTGGAGTCGCTGGAACCAATCAAATTGGGCCTACTGGACCCTTGACGACCTTCTACAACGATTACACTCGAACCGAAGAAGAAATTGCCTTTTTTGGCCAGTTAGCCTTCGATATTACCGATAACCTGACCGCAACGATTGGCGCTAGAAAGTACGATCTTGAGACCCAGTTGACGGGCGCTTCCAACTTCTCATTCGGATGCCGCTACGGCGGTAATGGCGGCGGCGGTGCAGCAGATGGCTTTTGTAACAGTCACCGCTTTAGTAACAGCCCCACCGATCGATTTACTGCCCTTGGTGCCTACAACAACGGCAACATGACCGACGACCAGTTCTTAGCGCTGCTCAACTATCCTGGCGCGGCAGCAACTTACGGCGGTTCGGCGAAAGAAATGTTCAGAGGCGGTGGTAACAACGCGGCAACCCTTCAGGCGATTAAAGAGGGCCGTCTTGATATCTCTAGCATCAACAACGAGGGTGTTACCGAAGAAGACGACACCATCATCAGGTTCTCCCTAGATTGGAGAATTAATGACAACATCATGCTCTACGGTGTGTATTCAGAAGGCTATCGACCCGCAGCCCAAAACCGCAACGCCGGTCAATTGGCAAGTAATCAGTCGGGAATTTACGAGGGCTATGTGGTACCCGCTGTCGCGACGACAGATGAACTGGAGAACATGGAGCTAGGTATTAAATCGGAGCTTTTCGATAATACTCTGCGACTCAACGCCAGTCTCTACAGCACCGAAATCACCGACTTACAGGTGGCGCGATTCGACCCATCGAACGTTGCCTTCCTCGTATTCCTTGAGAACGTAGGTGATGCTGAGACGCGCGGTTTAGATATCGATTTCATGTGGGCGGCAACGGGTAGGCTGACTCTGAGCGGTGCTGCGAGTTTCCTCGACACCGAGCTGACACGCATTAACCAGCAGCTACAGGGAGTAAGTGTGCCTCAGGGATCTGAGCTGCCTCTGGCACCCAGTTTCTCAGGCAACATCCGCGCTCGATATGACTTCGATTTCATGAAGGGTAACGCTTGGGTGAATGCAGCTCTGGTCTATCGCGGTGAAAGTGTGACCGGTATCGTGGGCAGCGCCGAGTTCATGACTGACACTCACCAGCTCGCTTACGGAAATGATCCCGGCGTGGCTATTCAGGATGAAGGTGGAACCTTCGGTACCGTCGCCACTTCTAACGGTAGCGTGCCCTCAAACTCACGCTACGTGAACGAAGCGGCCACAACCCTGAATATGGGCTTAGGCTATGCTCGTGATAACTGGACAGCTGAAGTGTTTGTTAACAACCTGACCTCAGAAGAGGGCTACGTGGTGCAAACAGCCGGTAAATTTACGCCGGAGTCCAGTATGATGCGTCCACGAACCATGGGCTTGCGGTTCGGTTATTCCTTCTGAGGAAGCCAGCATCTGAGATCAAAGGGCGATCATCTGATCGCCTTTTTTTTGGGACATAATTTGATGACCAGTACTACTGCACCACAGCAATCACTTGAAGATATTCAACGAAAACTCGCCAGCGGTGACCTACCTGTTGCGGGCGACATGATAGACAAGCTGTTACCAGAGTTTTCAGGCGATCCGAATCTGGCCTACCTGAGTGCCTTGCGCTATCGCCTTGCTGGCGATCCTGCCCGTGCGATGGCGAGCTTGTCTGATCTGACGGCCAACTTCCCAGCAATGGCGAGAGCCCACCAAGAGGTCGCTGTTAATTCACTTAGCCTGAATTTACCCGAGCAGGCCCTCGAGGCGGCCGAAAGGGCTGTGGCTTTGGACGG
>JAQWYY010000044.1 GCA_029253705.1 Luminiphilus sp.
CCCCAAATAATAACGTCCGCAGGCCGCTCAACGCCTTCAGCGTCAACCAGTCCAGTCGCGGTAACACGGGGTGCTTCGCCATGAACCAATTCAACATTGTCGCGCTTAAGCGTTGGATACCAATCATTTGTAAACAACGCGCGCTTACAGCCAATTTGGTAGTCCGGTGTCGCCTTTGCCAACAGTTTTGGGTACTCACCCAGCTCTTTGCGGCGATAGGCATTCGACAATTTAGCCATAGGTTTCAAGACCCAATGACGATTCGTGAAGCCGTAAGTGAGAATTTCGAACACCGTGAAGAAAAAGCGGCGACTCAACCCGACACGCGCGGGAACCTTCCGAAATAGGCGCTTTTCCCATTCTGGGTATTCTCGATCGAACTTATGCATAATCCATGGAGCAGAGCGTTGATAAATGTCGAGCTGCCGGGCCTGTTTCGCGATCTCAGGAACAAACTGAATAGCACTGGCACCGGTGCCCACAACAGCTACACGTTTGTCCGTAAGATCATAGTCATGATCCCAGTTGGCCGAATGAAAGGTTGGCCCCTCAAAGGCGTCAATACCCTCAAGATCGGGAATCGCCGGATTTGAGAGCTGCCCGCAGGCGGCAATAAGAATGTCAAAGTTTCGACTCTTACCGTCGCTTGTGCTTACACGCCAAGTTCCTGCTTCTGCGTCAAACTCAGCACTCTCAACACCAGTATTGCAACGGAGATGTGGGCGCACCCCAAAATCGTCAACCAAGGTATTCAAGTACTTTTCGATATCGGCTTGTGGTGCATAGCGCCGAGACCACTCGGTGCCGGGTGCGAAGGAAAATGAATATAAGTGCGACGGCACATCGCAAGCCGCCCCGGGATAAGTGTTGGCATGCCAAACACCACCCACTCCCCCACTGCGCTCAAAAACGGTGAGATCCTTTACACCAGCCTGCAGCAGGCGAATGGCTGCGCCAACCCCTCCAAAACCACCACCCACTATGGCCACTGAAAGGTCTGAAGTAGCTTTGACATATTTGCGTACTGTCATATTTTAACGTCCTGAAGCTTCACTAATTTACCAACCAATCTTTTGGCGATAGCGCCATAAAAATTATCTCTCAAATTCGGGTGGTATACCCCTGAATTTTTAACCCCTGGGTATCGAATGCAGCGTCCGTGCAAAAACTTATATGACAGCCCTTCTGGGCACTGCAAAATACCTCGGCCCCTGGCAAACCCACTCAATAGATTTTCAGTCACACACAGGCGAATACTTTCACCGTTAAATTGCTGCCTATTCACTGCATGTACACAACCATGTGAATGCAACGCCACTAAATAGATTTACGCTTCCAAGCGATTGCAAGTCTGGCCCAAAGGCGTGGCACAACGGCAGTCTAGGTTAGGTCACTCAACCTCAGTCTTCTGACTCCAAGAGCTCGGTAGGCAAAGTAAAACCCCTACTCGTGAAATGGGCAGTCAGTTCAGCGCGACCCTGAATCAAGTCAGGTAAATCCTCCTCTTCGCAAGGGTTGGGATGACCTTCCATACTCCCCGTTGTTAGCTCTCCTGATGAGAAATCCAACGAATACCACCGCTGACAAACTGTCATTACCCCGGTCGCGACTCCATAGGTTGGAGGGCCTGCACCAATCAGTTGGGTAATTCGGGCTTTGACACCTTCGACACGGGCCTTGGCAATACCGTCTACAGAAAATACCCGCCGTAGTGGGTCCCTTATCTCATCGATAAGCGATACACCCTCCACCCAAGCTGGCAATGGGCGCCCCAAAACCTCTAACACCGTTGGCATCACGTCAATGAGTTGCACGGTAGAGTCTATATGTCCCACTGCCTGCCCATCGGGCAGCTTAATAACCAAGGGCATTGGACGTTGCACCTGCCAACCAAGCGTATGGTCCGAGCTGTAGACGATAATCGTGTTGTCATAGTTCCCAGTGGCTTTTAATGCAGCGATAACCTCACCAAAATACCTGTCTGAATCAACCACGGTATCAAGGAAGAAAGACTCACGATTTTTAGGCCTGCGCTTGCGTAAATGCCCAGAAAAATGGCGAGAAATCGGTTTAAAGCTGCAGCAATGTGTATTCATTAAATGCAAGTGCATAAAAAAGGGCTGTGTCGCCTCGCGTATAAATGCCGTTGCCGAATCGATTCTTTGACGATCTCGCCTGCCATAAATCTTTGCTGTCTTCCCACCAGTGACCGACTGAAAAGCCTGATTCATGGGTTTTACCCCGCTTAAATGCAGCACTCGGTCACTGATTCGCTCCCATATTTTTTTATTAAAGTGACTCGTTTGTGCGAATGCGATACGTGCTTGGCCCGAAAGTCCGCGCACTGACGTATTGTCAATGTGACGCATGTTTGCGTAGTCAAAACCCTCGCGCATATTGAGATCTGGCCCATCTGCGTAGTAACGAATGGATTCCTGAAAGACCATATACCCCGAGGCGCGAAGCATTCCTGGCAAGTGCTGAAAAGCGTCTGCACCCATTAATGTGTGAGGTGGAAAAATGACCTTTGTGGTTGCCGGATATTTTCCATTCAACATTGACACAGTGCTGCCAGTAGTTCGCCCTGCGTTTGAAATCGCCGCATTAAAAACCAAAGACTCAGCCATCATTGCATCAAGATTAGGGGTGGTTATCTCGGGATAGCCGTAGCCTGATATGTATTCCGACTGCACACCATCAGTAGCAAAAAACAGGACATTGTATTTTTGAGTGTCCTCCAATCCAGTCAAACTCGTGTTTGATACCTGAGTAGCAGATAGCTGAGTTTGTAGTGCGGCAGCACCGCTACACATTATCAAAATAACCAGCACTACCTGCGGGCTGGGATTAGGCGTGTTACGTGGCGTGGCGTAACGGCGAAGTAATTTACGAAAAATGGTAACCGCCAAAATACAGATGGCGGCAGAATATACGATAGCACTGCCCCCCGAGGTGGATGCAATGCCCAGTCCAGTCAATGTATAGGTAAAGTTGTCAACTAGGAGAGTGATGATAACGGTAAGAATCAAAGCCAATGGCAGAGGGAGTAATATGCTGTCGCAGGGCTTTTTTACCACTGCGAGCAGCAAGCGCGATAGCAACAGCATCAGTAGCCAGGCGACTATTCCTGCTACCAGCAGCGGTAGGGCAGCGGTAGCCACAATATTAATGCGCTCGGGCCAATCCAGAACGGTAAAAAAAGAAGGCTTGGTGACTAGGAACAGCCATTCCAATGCTAGGTAGGTATAAATCACTAACAACGTGTCAATGAGTGTGCGCGTAGCGAGCTGAGAGCTAGTTCCCTGCATGAGCCAAATAGTCCATAATCATGATCCAAAATACCGTCGCGCCAGGCTTCTAATGTATCAAATCATTCTTTCCTCCGTGTTGATAGCGTTCTCACCCCAGACCTTTGCCTACCTAGATCCTGGTACCGGCAGTATGATCTTACAAGGGCTTATCGCAGGCATTGCCGTGGCAGGATTCACGATCAAGACCTACTGGTATCGAATTCTCGGTTTTTTTGGTAAGTCCAAGCCTACAAGCTTGCTGGAGGAGGAAGACGAGGGCCTTACCAAACAAGATGAAGAGCAGTAAGTGCAGCTTCGTTTGTTAATTGCACTGAAAGGGTGCGCAGTATGACCTTCGATGCCCTGCCTTCGTCTTTCCGCGACCCCAGCGGTTTTGTATTCGCGGAAAATCGTCGAATCTATCGCCAAGTTAATAAAAGTTTTTCCGAAAACTTCGATCAGTTTATTGCTTCAGGTCTTTATAAGATTTTGGTGGCTAAAGGGTACCTAATTGCCCATGAAGACGTTACCGCCTCCAGTGTTAAGCGAGGCCCTGATTGCTATCGTGTACTGGCGCCGGAAATTGTCCCTTATATCTCTTATCCCTATGAGTGGAGCTTCAGTCAGCTAAAAGACGCCGCCATGCTGACGCTGCGCATTCAAACGATAGCGCTGCAACATGGATATATTTTAAAAGATGCCTCTGCCTACAATGTGCAGTTTGTAAACGGCAAGCCTGTGTTCATAGACACGCTTTCTTTTGAGCCTTATATCGAGGGCACACCTTGGGTTGCCTACCGCCAGTTTTGCCAGCACTTTCTCGCGCCTCTCGCCCTGATGGCACGTGTCGATGTGGGGTTAGGAAAATTATTGGTCACCTATATCGACGGTATACCGCTGTCACTCGTCAGTAATTTGCTACCCCTAACAACCCGACTCAGCTACAGCCTACAAACCCACATTCATCTCCATGCGAAAATGCAGGACACTTACGCGGATGCCGCAGGGAGCTCAACGAGCTCCAAAAATAGCGACGGTAAAAACCAGAGGCAGTTGTCTAAAACCGGTTTACAAGCCATCGTAGAGAGCTTGGCATCGGCTATTCAAAGTCAACAATGGACGCCGCCCCAGACTGAATGGGGAGATTACTATGACAATACCAACTATACCGACGGCTCAACGGATGAAAAGCGTAGGCTGGTCGAGGAGTATTTAGTCTCAATCGACTCCCCCCTCAATGTTGTGCATGATCTTGGAGCAAACACCGGAGAATTCAGCCGCATCGCCGGAAAACACGCGGGATTGGTGGTTTCACAAGACATTGACCCGGTAGCCGTTGAGCGCAATTATCGGCGTCTGAGTACTGAGACATGCAAAAACATTCTGCCTCTGCTGCAAGATCTCTACGCGCCCTCCCCTGCTATTGGCTGGGGCAATGAAGAACGCGACTCTTTTCGTCAAAGAGGCCAATGCGATGCGATAATGGCGTTGGCGCTGGTTCACCACCTTGCTATCAGCAACAACACCCCCCTAGGCCATATTGCGGCACTGTTCGCAGAGCTTGCACAATGGCTAGTCATTGAGTTTGTTCCCAAATCAGACAGTCAGGTCGAGCGCCTCTTAAAGACCAGAGAAGATGTCTTTCCTCATTACAATCGACAGGGTTTTGAAGAGGCTTTCTCAAAATATTTCACGCTCATAAAAGATCAAGCAGTTGCCGGTAGTGAACGGCGGCTGTACCTCATGCGTTCTTTAATTTCAGCCAAGACTTCTTCAGGCGGGGCTTAAACCGCAGGCACAACTATAGCTTGCGCCTTTGCTATCCCCCATAGTAGGCATGCAATTCTAAACAGACCCACCTACCACAGGGCACAGCCTTGGTCCGAGGACATCTCTAGGAACGACGTTCTGAATGGAATAACTAGTTTTTTTACTACTACATTAGTCTCTAGCTCGATAAATACCAGACAACGTGGGAATTATATAATGAGTCAGTCTTTTCCGGGGCCAAAGACAAAAGCTGCACTGCGCCGAGGAATTCCTCTATTTAAAAACGGGCTGCGCTTTGATCAGGAGGAACAAAAAGCAGGCTCCCGAGGCTTTAGGCCCGTTCGGCAAATTGTGATCGATAAAGCCTCTGGAGACTATGTTTGGGATCTTGACGGGCAACGTTACATCGACTTTCAAAACGGCTGGGCCACTAACCCGCTGGGCAACTGTCACCCGGAAATTCTGGATGTCGTTGAGAGCGCTAACCGGCGCTACGGCTTTCATTTTGACCATCCGCTACGCTACGAACTCGCCGAACGCTTGGCCAACATCATGCCTGACAAGGCTCTACCAAGAACTAACTATGAGGTATCGGGGACAGAGGCCGCAGAAGCCGCAGTGCACCTCGCCCTAACCCATACTCAACGTCGCTATATTGTGACGTTTGGTGCTTCCTATCATGGCAATTCCCTGGCCGGAAAATTATTGAGCGGGTTAAGCGGTGAGTCGGCCGCTTATTTGGAAGGCTGGGGAGGCGGTGTCATTCGCGCACCCTACCCTTTCAGCGATAATATCCCCGCCGATATGACCGCTGAACAGTACGTCGACTTTTGTTTGTGGTATCTGGAAAAGCAGATTCCCGAGACCATAGCCAGCGCCGACAACATAGCCGCCGTGCTCATCGAACCGGGACTTGCCGAGGGAGGCAATTGGATTCCTTCGAAAGGGTTCATTCAGGGTTTACGCCGCATTTGTGATCGCAACGATTGGCTGCTAATTAGCGATGAGGTACTTACGGGGGTTGGTCGCACGGGAAAAATGTGGGCAATTGAACACTACGATGTTGTCCCAGATATTTTGGTCTACGGGAAAAATTTATCGGGGGGTATCGCGCCACTAGCAGGCATCTCAGCCAGAGATGATATTTTGGGAGACAACTCTCATTTTAATTCGGGCTCAACCTTCGCAGGGTCCCCGGCAGGATGCGCCGCCGCCATAAAAACACTCGAAATTTACGAGCGAGACGGAATAGTGGCCCATGCCAAAAAACTGGGTGACATGGCGTACGAGATTATGTCCGGCTGGGAACAGCACTCCATTGTTAGGCAAATTAGATGCAGTGGCTTGCTCATGGGAGTTAGCTTCAATGCCACCAAACAGCTACATCCGGACGCCGAAGATTGGTGGGCTGCGAGGGCGATAAGAGGAGAAATGTTGGAGCGCGGTGTCTGGGCAATCTCAGATCATGAAGACACGATACGCCTGTATCCGGCGCTCAATATGGATGAAACGACCTTGCGTGAGGGCCTAGCAATCATGGAAGAGGCAATAGAGCGCGTTGCCAATGGCTGTGCAATAGAGGGCGACGGTTCGGCCTATCCCTCGGGAGTCTCTGGCTTTTAAGTGCCGCCTAGACCTCCTAAAAACCCCACCTGCCTCGTCCCGTGGGCTGTCAGGAACTGTATTAATCAACGACCTCAAAGTGCACGTCGACCTGTGCCAACCTGCTGATCAGCTGCTCTGGAAACGCCGTCGCCGGCGTCCAGATACCACCCCCAACACTGAGGTCATCCTGGGCCAAGCAAAGACCGGCTTGAGCTAACATGCGTGATGTTGCCCCATAACCGGGGTCACGTTTACCCGTCACTTTTACTTGCAACTTGTTCTGTTTATCGGCCCCAGATACACCGTGCGCCCAAAATTCAAAAAAGCCATTTTCCCGGGTCTCTGCATTTGGCCCCTCACCAGGTTCAGGTAAAAACCGCTTGAGCAGCGCGCGCGTCGGTCTAAACAGTGCCCCGCCCATGACGGCACCAATAGCGATCGATGACGTCAATGCTGAAAATCGCCCCTTACAAAGCTGCGACTCGTCGTACCGGAAGTCACTCCCGTAAGGCAGGCCCGCCAGTGCGTTAGAACGACGCACAACCTTGGTGTTGATTGCTGCCATGATAAATGGCCCCGTCCAAGACTCGAAGTTTTCATCCCAAGCGACGCCCATCTGATCGGGCTGATCCAGTCCAGCTTCCATGGTCTCAGGATACAATGCGTAAGGGTTCATCAGTCGCTTACGAAGGGCTTCATCCTTCATAATTTGCTCACTCACCAACATCATGCTGGCAACCGTGCCGCCACTCACGGCACCCGAATAGCGTCCCATGCGCCCCGTGACCGACTGTGCGTACTCACCGAACTGTGCCTTAAACGCTTTTTGCAAGAAATAAACCGAAAGATCCGAGGGCAGCGAATCAAAGCGACAGCAGTGCACCAACCGGGCACCGCTGTTTTTTGCGATGGGGTCGATACGCTCATAAACCTCGG
>JAQWYY010000053.1 GCA_029253705.1 Luminiphilus sp.
GGCTTCATCGCCGGAACCGCCATCGGCTATTACCCGTCGTACATCTGCACAGGACAAGAAAATCAGGAGCTGGCAGCCGGCTTTAATATTGGCCAGCGGTTCCACTCTGCCATTGCCCTCCGTGTAGCCGATGGCCGTCAGCAACATTTGGGGCATCTGGTTAAGGCGGACGGCCGTTGGCGCATCTTTATTTTCGGCAGCACCCATAATCCGTGTTACGCCGCTTCTGATTCCGGCCAGCTTATCGAGTTTTTGGCGAGCGATCCTGCATCGCCTGTGGTTCGATACACTGCCCAAGATGCCGATATCGATTCAGTGATCGATGTACACGGTGTATTCCAGCAGCAGGATCTAGCCATTGAGAACATCCCTGACTTTCTCTGGCCTCCCGGAGGAAAATACGGCCTCAGGGACTATGAAAAGGTGTTCTACAGCGAAAAGGACAATGATGTCTTTGATATGCGTGGCATAGACCGTTCCCGAGGGTGCATGGTGGTGGTGCGCCCAGACCAGCACATTGCCACAATTTTGCCACTCACTGCACACGCCGAGGTCGCTGCTTTCTTTGATGAATTTCTGCTGGCACCCATAGGAAGTTGAATTCGCCGGCAGCGATAATTTACCAAAAGCCAACCCCAGCAAGCTGATCCCGGGCGATTCCTAGTCACCCATTGTGCGTCTTTTGCGTCGAAAGAACCTACGGCATCTCGCTGACAGCGTGTCGGCGCCAGTATTTCCATAGGCCGATTAGCGAAGCCCCTATCCAGAACACCTCAATCACCAAGCTGGCAAGATTAAAGTTGAAGCAGAGACTGAAAAAAAGAAAAACCGCGCCGACCAAGTTCATGACGTTGTAGCCTAGGCTTTTGGGGTCGATCCGTTCGAGCTGCAGCAGATAGTAGGCCAATATGACCATCAGTGTGCCAAGCATGCCGATAGCGTCAATGATGTTGTCATGCATAGGCAACCGTCCAAAGTGGGCTGAAAAAACAATTGCCTCAGTATAAGAAGAATGAGGGGGGTGTCGAGCGCCATGGACTGTCCAGCAAATGATCGCGGATTCTGGCCGTGCGTCTGCATTGCTCTGCGGTGGCCATAGTCCTTGATATCGATGTTGTTAGCCTGTCTTGAGGGGTGAAAGACGCCTCTAATTCTGATCGAAGCTGCGCCCTTGTGGTTGGTAACGCAGGACGAGATCACTGAGATGTGCGAGCAGTGAAACGCTTAAACACAGCGTTAACCAGTACCACTCGGCCTGTGCCAGCGCGAGGCGAATGCCCAACATTAGCGCGGCTCCAGAGATGAGATTGGGAATCAGCATTCGGGGGCTCGGCCTGGCCGAGTTGTTACCATGGACAACGATGATGACGATGCCCTCGATAACGATCAGACAGAGGATGGCGTCTAGGAGCCTTCCGGATGTCAGCAGAGCCTCCATTGCCGATACGAGTGGAGTCGCCACTGTTTAGGAGGCTCGCGTTAGACCTATAAGATTACCAATGTCCTTTAAGGCAACCCTTAAGTGCGCTGTTTTACGTTTCTTGACGAGCTGTTTTTGTGTGTAGGCCTGCCAAGTCAGCTCCTGGACATCTTTGTCCTGACACATGCTCACGAATTTCTCACGACGCTTGTCCGATCGGTACCAAATACGTTGCAGTAGACCCAGTGCCCAGAACGTTTTGCCGTGTAATTTCATAAACTGGCGGCGGGCTTTGCCAAGGATTCGGGCATCGCCCACCTGTAAAAACTCATCCATGGTTTTTGCGGCAAGCTTGCCACAGAGCATGGCGTAATAGATTCCTTCACCGGATGCTGGCGCAACGACCCCAGCGGCATCACCAGAGAGCAACACGCCCCTACCGTCGTCCCACTTTTTCAGAGGTTTCATTGGTATGGGGGCCCCTTCTCGACGGACAGTTTGGCAGGTGTCTAACCCTGTTTTGGCTCTGAGAGTCGCCACCGCGTTTCGCGCGGAGAAGCCATCGGTCTCACTGCCAACACCGATGCTGGCATGTCTTCCATGGGGGAACACCCAAGCATAAAAGTCGGGTGATAATTCGCCCTGATACCAGACATCGCAACGATCACCGTCGTAAAGCTCATCATTGGCAGCGGGGGCCTCCACGATTTCGTGATAGGCGAGAACCCATCGCGCGTTTTTACTGCAGGGAATGGCCTGCCGGGCTACGTTCGAGCGTGCGCCATCGGCACCAATCACACTGCGGGTGGTAACGCTAACGTTCTCAAGCCCTGCTTCTTTGCTCTGAAAATCAATGTGTAAGACGCCGTCGTCGTCGTAATGCAATGCTTTGAAAGCGCCGATACGAAGTTCGGCACCCGCTGTCACTGCTCGCTCACGCAACCAAGGGTCAAAGACATCGCGATCAACCATGCCCACAAAAGTTTCACCGACAGGCATGTCCACCTTTTTTTCGGTGGGCGATATCATTCGTGCCGAGCGTATGCGGGCGACTAAAAGATCTTCAGGTATTTCAAACTCGTCAATTAAGCAAGGTGGAATGGCGCCTCCACATGGCTTTATTCGAAACGCCCGTTCTAGCAGGAGGACACGATAGTTTTGTTTTACTAAATGCTCTGCAGCGCTAGCGCCTGATGGGCCCCCGCCAATAACCACAACGTCATAATCTGTATTGGACATTATTTGCTTCCCCCGGTTAATTACGACCCGCCATAACTTCCTGCATAGCGATTTCCCCAAAACTTGGGGTGGACTTTTCTAGGTCTTCTTGTTCTTCAGCTTTTCCAATACCCAGCCCCAGCCAAGCAGCCACGAGGAACATGAACGCCTCAAAGCTGAAGACCAGACCATAGGCATGCGCGGGTACCTCGACCCAAATTTGGCAAACATCAACCGCGACGGTGCCTAAAAAACCACCTAATGCAAATGCGATGGCCTGAGCCGCTCCCCAGAGACCCATGCGTAAACCCTCGCGACCTGACTGGCCGGCACTAGCAAGGGTCATCATGGTTGCAATAGCCGCGACGGCGAACGCACCGTTGGCGAAGCCAAGCAGAAAAACATTGCCTGAGAGGTGCCACGTTTCTGGACTCAACCCACCGCTGGCCAGTGCCAAAAGTACCAGCCCTGATGCGATACACCCGCCCACTGTCCAGGCCCGAAGT
>JAQWYY010000115.1 GCA_029253705.1 Luminiphilus sp.
AATGGGATCAAAGGCAACGGTTGCTCCCGTGGCCTCTACGGCTGCCGTTAAAGCTTTTTGAAACTGTTCATCTGTGGAATTTAAAGCATGCTCGGCGCCCAGTTCCTTTAACAACGCAACCTGTTCATCGCTGCGCACAATGTTTACCAGCGGAATACCATCTTCAGCACAAATACGGTGCAGCATTTGCCCAAGATTGGACGCCGCCGCGGCATGAACAATAGCCTTATGTCCCTCCATCTTGGCAGTCTCAACAAAACCAAGGGCCGTCATTGGATTGACCACACAAGAGGCACCCTCCTCTGCAGTGACATCATCTGGCAAGGCCATGCATTGCATTGCCGACATACAACGGTACTGAGCAAATAGCTCGCCGCCAAAAACCCCGACGCGCTTACCCATTAGTGCCTGAGCTTCGTCATTTGAACCCGCAGCGACCACCGTACCGGCCCCTTCATTACCCGCTGGGAGCCATTGGCCCACTCGAGTCTTCATGGCGCGCATCATCGCTTCTGGCACAGGCAGGCTTACTGCCGGAAAACCGTTACGCTCACCGGCTGTCGCCGTATCGGTATTTAAGATTCCGAACATTAATCCCAAGTCTGACGGGTTTATGGGCGCCGCCTCGACCTTAATCAAAACCTCATCGGGCCCAGGCTCTGGAATGTCGACTTCGAACAGCGCACATTCAATCGTATTGTTTTCATGGACACAGGACTGTAGCTGTAGGGTTTTCATCGTCATCCTCGCTTAACTTAGGGGTGAGTAGTAAGTTCATTTTTCCGCAATAACTCGGGCTCCCGACCAGCCCTTTGATCGTAAATAACCGCGTAGGCGAGCACATTTTGAACGTACTCCCGAGTTTCCTTAAAGGGCAGACTTTCAATCCACTGATCTGTGGACATTTCGGAGTCCACCCAGCGACGGACGCGATGTGGCCCAGCGTTGTAACCCGCGAGTGCCTTGGGACGATGCTGCGAAAAGCGGTCCAACAAACCGCGGTAATAACGGGCGCCTATCACAACGTTGTATTCTGCCTGCTGCAACTGCGTAGTCTGGAAAGCAATCCCCTTTTGCCGCGCCACCATTTTTCCAGTACTAGGCATCACCTGCATTAACCCTAACGCACCCACTGGGGAGCGCGCCAAGGGATCCATGGCGCTTTCGCGTCGCGCGATAGACAGCAACTCAGTAATGGAGACCGATTCTTGCTCAGCGGCAGCCTGAAAAATGGGTTGGAACGACTCAGGGAATCGAAGCTCCAGCTCATCCCATGCTCCAGCGCTGTTCGCTGCATGAATAGCAAAATGATCCCAACCGTTATTTTTTGCGATTCGAGCAGCGGCTACTTTTTGTGTGTCACTGAAGCGATCAATCATGGTTCGCCATTCCAAACGGGCTGCCGCTGCCTCGTTCAGCGCTAACAGTTCGATCACTCTCGCGAGTCCAGGGTCATCAAAATCTTGGTCGACGACTGCAGATGCCCCCGCCAATTGGTAAGGCAGCTCTAATTGCTGTGCCGCCAAAAATCCGTAGTAACTACGATTATTGGCAAGTTCACTGAGATTCTTTTTAGCGGCTTCCTCTTTATTGAGGATTATCTGCGTTTTCGCTAGCCAGTAACGCCATCTGTCGTTATCTCGAACATCGCTGCTAAGCCAAACGAGTCCCTGACTCACCGCTACCCAATTGGCGGCCTGAATTTGTTGTCTAAGATAAATTTCCGTCAACTCGTCATCCCGCAAGCGCGCCAATGTTTCTACGATCCATGGCTCCGGAGCTGCGCTCTGAGCGAACAGGCTGTGACGAATAATTAGTGATTCCATGGCCTCTAATTGCAAATCACTATAAGGCTGAATTCCTCGAGTATTTTCCAGAGCCACTTTGGCTTGACCCGGGTTGACCCTGGCAAGCCGTCGTATCCCCACTGTCAGCAGCTGCGCGTGGTAAACATCGGCTGCATGGCGCCGGTTTACCAGCAGATCAGGACGCCGATAGACCGCGTTCATTTCCTCGAGTAGCAAGGACAGCTGCGGCGAGGCAAAGCGTTTTAAATACCGAATCAGATGTGGTGTTTTTGCGTCAAAAGCTTTCAGCGCTCGAGACCACACCAGCGCATCATCAGGGCCCGGGCCTTCGACTATCCAGCGCTCAAAAAGAATATCGCAAGCATCGTCTTGGGATTTTCCAACATTCCAAAGACGTGCGGCGCCCCGCCAGGCTTCATCAACGTCTCCGA
>JAQWYY010000146.1 GCA_029253705.1 Luminiphilus sp.
CGCCCCGGTAAACTCTCAGGCAAAAGGACCTTCTGAACTTCAAACTCTGGAGAGAGGCGCACCAGCGCACGCCGACGGGATAACGATCTCAGGCAACAGGACAGAGGGGGCATCGAACGTCGTGCAGTGGGCAGGCGTTATCGGTGCCGGGTTGACCCCGGTTCACGGGGGAATCCATGAACAATCTCAAGCAGTTGCCGCTTCACGCTATGCACCAAACTGCGGGCGGAAAATTTGCTCCCTTTGCAGGCTATGACATGCCTGTCCAATATACGGCAGGGGTGATGGCCGAACATTTGCATGCCCGTAAAAAAGCGGGTTTGTTTGATGTCAGCCATATGGGTCAGCTTACACTCCCGCTGTCGGCAGTCGAACCTCTAGAGGCTTTGCTACCCTCAAATATTCGTGCGTTGCCAATTGGGCGTCAGTGTTACAGCTTGCTCACCACAGCGTCCGGGGGTGTCTTGGACGACCTTATGATTGCACGGCGCGCGGATGACTTTCTGCTGGTGGTCAACGCTTCTCGAAACGATGCCGACCTTGAGCACCTAAGTCGCCATATTGAAGGCGTCGCTTCGGTTAACGATCGAGTGTTGCTCGCGCTACAAGGTCCTTGTGCGGAGACAGTCATGATGGCCCTTATGCCTGACGCCGCACAAATGCGTTTTATGGATGTGGCGGTGATGCAGTGGCAGGGCGATGAAATTTGGATCTCGCGCTCGGGCTATACCGGGGAAGATGGCTTCGAGATTTCCATACCCGTTAGCGCAGCGGAAGAGTTTACCCATGCTCTGCTCAAAAACGAAGACGTTGCACTATGCGGCCTTGGCGCAAGGGACAGTCTACGCATGGAGGCAGGCATGCCGCTCTATGGTCACGAGCTAACAGAAGATATATCGCCTGTTGAGGCAGGCCTCTCTTGGGTCATTCATCGCTCAAGACGCGCATCGGGTGCATCTCCGGGGGGATTTCTCGGCGCGGATCGAATTTTGCGCGAGCTCGATAGGGGAGCGCCTAGGCGTCATATTGGTCTGTTACCTCAGGGCCGAGCGCCGATGCGCGACGGTGTTTTACTGTATGACGGCCCTGAGAGCAGTGAGCCTATTGGCGTAATCACCTCCGGGGGGTTCAGTCCATCCAATCGAGCGCCCATTGCCATGGCGCTGATTAAATCTGAAGTAGACCCTTGTGCACCTATTTTTGGTGAGGTCCGTGGCAAACGGCTCGAAGCACAGCAGGTCGCCCCCTTATTCCACCAGCCCAACTATAAGCGTTAACAAAAGGAATCAACCGCAATGGCTTTTACGCCCGAAGACTACAACCCCTACGATTTTGCCAACCGACGACACATTGGTCCATCTCCCAGTGAGATGGCTGAGATGTTTGAGGTGCTGGGCGTAAGCGATCTTGAGGAACTGATTGAGCAAACGATTCCCGCCAGCTTTCGGCAGGCCCAACCGCTCAATTTCGAGGAGCCCCTATCCGAGCGCGAGTTGATTTTTAGGATGCGGCAGGTGGCGGCCAAAAATAAAGTTTTCACCACCATGATTGGACAGGGATTTTATGGCACCGTATGTCCACCGGCGATCCAACGAAATATTTTGGAGAACCCCGCTTGGTACACAGCCTACACTCCTTACCAACCAGAAATCTCTCAAGGCAGATTAGAGGCGCTTTTAAATTTTCAGACGGTAGTGTCTGACCTCACTGGATTGGAGGTTGCCAATGCCTCTCTGCTCGATGAAGCAACGGCGGCGGCCGAGGCAATGGTTATGGCACAGCGGGTAGCTAAGTCTAAAGCTCGCGGCTTTTTCATCGACGAAAATTGCCACCCGCAAAATATTGCCGTGATGAAAACCCGTGCCGAGCCACTTGATATCAATATTCTTGTTGGTGCTCCAGAAGCGCTTGATGCCAGCGCAGTTTTTGGCGGTATCTTTCAATACCCCGGTACTTACGGGCATATTCGCGATTTTTCTCCACAAGCTGAACTGCTGCAGGCGGCTAAAGCCATTGCTATTGTTATTGCTGACCCCCTTGCATTGACCTTGTTGAAAGAGCCCGCTGCCATGGGTGCCGATATTGCTGTGGGGTCTACTCAGCGATTTGGTGTGCCCATGGGGTGCGGTGGCCCGTCAGCGGCTTACATGGCATGCAAAGCGGCTTACAAGCGCAGCATGCCAGGAAGAATCGTCGGTGTATCAGTTGATGCCGAGGGAAACACTGCCTATCGCCTCTCGCTACAAACTCGCGAGCAACACATTCGGCGTGAAAAGGCGACCTCCAACGTCTGCACCGCTCAGGCACTGCTGGCCAATATCGCCAGTTTTTATGCCGTCTTTCATGGTCCAAAAGGGCTCAAAGCCATCGCTCAAACCGTGCATTGCAAAACTGTTTGTGTGGCCCGCGGGCTAGAGGCCCACGGTTTTTCTGTAGAGCCCGCAACGTTCTTTGACACCATCACGGTCGAAGTTGGCGCGTTTCAGGGTACCATTATCGATGCTGCCCGCCGCGAGCGTATCAACTTGCGTAAGGTTGGCGACACGCGTGTGGGTATCTCTCTCGACGAAAGTACGCTGACCCATGTGATCGAGCGGTTGTGGCGTGCGTTTGGCATTCATGAAAGAAACGCCGAACTGACTCGCGACTACCGGTTCGATGATGCCCTTGTTCGACAGACTTCGTATTTAACGCACCCCATATTTCACCAAAATCGGGCTGAGACTGAAATGATGCGCTACATGCGACGGTTAGCCGATCGCGACCTCGCTCTCGACAGAGCAATGATCCCCCTCGGCTCCTGCACCATGAAACTCAACGCTGCCGCCGAAATGCTGCCCATAACATGGCCTGAATTTGCCAACATACATCCTTTCGCACCTGCAGATCAGACTCAAGGTTACGCTGAACTCACTGAAGACTTAAGCGCCAAGCTTTGCGAGATTACAGGCTACGACGCTATGAGTCTCCAGCCCAACTCAGGTGCTCAAGGCGAGTACGCAGGTTTGTTGACGATTCGGGCTTATCATCGCGCCAGAGGTGAAACTGAGCGAAATATTTGCTTGATTCCCGTTTCAGCCCACGGCACTAATCCAGCCTCAGCTCAGATGGTGGGTCTGGATGTTGTTGTTGTCAGGTCCGCGCCCAATGGTGATGTCGATGTGGCTGATTTTCGCGCTAAGGCGCAGGCTGCTGGCAATCGGCTAGCTGCCTGCATGATCACCTATCCATCTACTCATGGTGTATTTGAAGAAACAGTAACGGCGATCTGCGACATCACCCATGAGTACGGTGGGCAGGTTTATATCGATGGCGCAAACATGAACGCCATGGTCGGCCTAGTCCGACCCGGTGATATTGGCGGTGACGTGAGCCACTTAAATTTACATAAAACCTTTTGTATTCCCCATGGAGGCGGGGGGCCTGGTATGGGTCCTATAGGTGTAAAAGCACATTTAGAACCTTACCTTCCTGGTCATTCAGAGACGGACTGTGACGGTGCTGTCAGTGCTGCACCTTTTGGATCCGCATCGATACTCCCGATCTCCTGGGCTTACTTGTTGATGATGGGTGGGGAGGGACTTACTCAGGCAACTCGGGTCGCTATTCTCAATGCTAATTACTTGGCCAAGCAGCTGGAGGATGGCTACAACATTCTGTTTAAGGGTTCGGGCGGGCGTATTGCCCACGAGTGTATTCTCGATACGCGCCCTTTCGCTGATTCAGCAAATGTCACGGTAGACGATATTGCAAAACGTCTGATTGATAACGGGTTCCACGCACCGACGATGAGTTGGCCGGTGTCAGGGACCCTTATGATTGAGCCCACTGAAAGTGAAACTAAAGCCGAGCTGGATCGTTTTATCACCGCAATGAAATCCATAAGAGAAGAAATTGCCGCAATTGAAAGGGGTGAAATGGCAATCGATAACAACCCGCTGAAGCATGCGCCACACACTGTAAATTCGCTCATGGGCGATTGGGATCGCCCTTACACCCGCGAGGAGGGTTGTTTTCCGCCGGGAAGTTTTCGCATCGATAAATACTGGTCCCCCGTTAGCCGAGTAGACAACGCCTATGGGGATCGACATTTCATTTGTACCTGTCCGCCCCTGGAGGAATACGATCAAAGTATTGAAGGCCACTTGGACAACAAGCTGGCAATATCAACGAAGTGATTACAGGGATTTTTTCGCCTCGCCGTGAGCAGGTAGCTGTCTAGGAATTTTGGATTGAACTCACAGGGGCGTAACTGCCTGCATGCGCAGCAATTTATTTAGGAAAATAAGCGTAAAAAGATTTGATAACTGACTGGGAAGGTGAAGACCTATGAAGCGCTGGAAACGCCACTTAAGCGGCCGACTTTCAAAGATGTTACTGGGTGCGACGACGCTGGCTTGCTTAACAATCGGCCAAGTGGGTGTGGCTACTGGAGCCGATGTTGGACAAACGCCGAGCGACCAAAAGCCAACGGTGTTAATTACGGGTGCTAATCGGGGTATTGGTTTGGCCTTGGCTGAGCATTTTCATCAACAGGGTTTTGCTGTTATTGGCACAGCTCGTAAGCCGGAAGAGGCCATTGAGCTTAAAGACATTGGGGTAGAGGTTTATCGACTGGATATCACGGACCCCGAGAGCGTTGCGTCTTTAAAGTCAGAACTTGTCGGGCGCCCTTTGGATATTTTACTGAATAACGCCGGAATCGGCGGGCATAGTACTTCTCAATTGAAGGATCTGGATATTGAAAGGTTAAAAAATACTTTCGATGTAAATAGCTTGGGAGCACTGAGAGTCGTTCAAGCGCTGATGCCCAATATGAAAATGAGCTCACGCAGAATTGTTGCGAGTATGAGCAGCCGTATGGGGAGTATTCAACAAAATACTGGCGGTGCGATTGGTTACCGCGCCAGCAAGAGTGCTTTAAACAGTATTAACAAATCGCTGTCGAATGAATTCTCTGAGCAGGGTTTTGTGTTTGTCGTATTGCACCCGGGTTGGGTGAGAACAGCCATGACGAATGACAGCGCTACTTATTCGACAGAGGAGAGTGCTCGACACCTGTATCGGGTGATTTCTGAACTGTCAAAAAAAGATAACGGTCAGTTTTATGATTTACACGGCAATTCAATTGCTTGGTAAAGCTGGAGGCTATGTGTCACTGACCCGCTGACCTCCTGCCGTTGCAACCTTCAGCTGAGTCACGTACCGGGTCAATGGGCAATCGCAGTTCGATGGTAGTGCCCAGTGCCTAAAATTCACCACTCAGAACCAAAACCAAAACCAAAACCAAAACCAAAACCAAAACCAAAACCAAAACCCAGAACCCAGAACCCAGAGCCGGATGAGCCTCTCTAGGGTTGACCGACGAGTTTATGGTAGGGTTTTTGTTTTGGACTAGCGGTGATAGGGAAATCATGCTTGTTTTGAAATTATTAGCTAATGCTACGGTGTATGTGGCCGTTTTCTTTTTCGCGGACATAAGTGTCGCGCAAACGGATTTGTGGCGAGAGATCGCCCAGAAAGAGGTTGCCCCTGAAGTTTTAACGCTGCAGCAGCGGCAGCTGGACACAAAGTCCCGCTATCTTTGGATTGACCGCAAGGGTTTAAGTAAGCGGGTGAGCACAAGCCAAACGTCTGGCGACGGTACTTTTTTGCTGAAATTGCCTGAACCCAATGGGGGATTCAGGGACTTTGAATTTCAGCTCGCTGGGACCATGAGTCCTGGGCTTGCGCGGAAATTCCCCAATATCCAAGCTTTTTCAGGGCGTTCAGTCGGTAAGGGTGTTGCGACTGCGCAAATGGAGCTAACGCCATCCGGTTTGAGTGTGCAGGTGCTTGACGCTAACGGGCGCTGGATGATTGAACCATTAAGTCAATCCGATGGCGCTAGAGTTGTGAGCTATTTTTCTCGTGATGCCAAGCGTCGTAGAAACGCGTTTCAATGCGGGGTAACGGCGCATGATAAACACGTCCTTGGGGGCGGTGGTAAACATTCTAGGTCTGCGAAATTATCGAGAACCGCGCCGTCGGCAAAACAATTCCGCTCTAGGGGTTCAGAGCTAAGAACCTACCGACTAGCCGTTGCTACGACAGGCGAGTATGGCGAATATCACGGCGGTACCGTTGAGGGTGGACTCTCTGCTGTAGTGAAAGTTATTAATCGTGTTAACGGTATTTTTAATTCAGAGATATCCGTCGGTTTCGAGTTGGTCGACGACAATGATGACATTATTTTTACCGACCCCGACGATGATCCGTTTGATGGTAACGATGATACCGCTGTATTAATTGAGGAATCTCAAACGGTGATCGACGATGTCATAGAGTCAGAAAATTACGACATTGGCCATACGTTTGGAACTGCCGGAGGTGGCTTGGCCGGTGCAGGGCCCTGTAACGATGAGTACAAAGCCAACGGAGTTACTGGTGGCTACGAGGGCGATGCTTTCGCCGTTGATTATGTTGCCCATGAGATAGGGCATCAATTCAGTATGGACCACACGTTCAACTCAAGCGCATCTAATTGTATTGACCAGCGCTCAGCGAGTGCAGCCTTTGAGGCGGGTTCAGGCACTACAATTATGAGTTATTCGGGGATTTGCCCTCCTGACAACATTCCCCAGCCACATCTGGTCAACAACCTTGCTGACCCCATGTTTCACTCCTACAGTTTTGAGGAGGCAGCTAACTATGTAGAGGGTTATGGAAGTACCTGCGGGGTAGTCAGCGCCACAGGTAATACCAATCCAACGGTAGATGCCGGGCCTCGCTACACTATTCCCGCCAGCACCCCGTTCGTCATTGAAGGTGAAGGTAGCGATGGTGACGGGGACACCGTGACGTATTCATGGGAGCAACGAGATCTAGGACCAGCCGCAGCGCTAGATACTCCAGACGATGGTGCTATACCTTTGTTTAGAGCACGCGCGCCTGTAACCACTGCAAAACGTTATTTACCGCAACTGGCCACGGTTGTAGCGGGGGAGATGGACAATGCAGAAAAGCTACCGAGAAAAGCTCGAAGCATGGTGTTCGCACTGACAACCCGGGATGAGCGAGGCGGGAGAAACTCTGACACTACAGACATCACGGTTATTGCTGAACCTTTGGCCGACAAACCCTTTTCGGTAGCGGAACCAGATT